>PBGS01000025.1 GCA_002720115.1 Methanobacteriota archaeon | reverse complement strand
TGGCGTGGGTAATGACTTGGATTCGGATGGATGTCAGGACGCTGAAGACTCGGATATCGATGGTGATGGCGTGTCAAATGAGAATGATGATTTCGATAATGATCCAACTGAAGATACGGATTCCGATGGAGACGGAGTCGGTGACAATACCGACCAATTCCCGAATGATAAGAATGAGACCGTCGACAATGATGGAGACGGCACTGGAGATAATTCAGATGCATTCCCGAATAATGCGAATGAGACTGTAGATTCAGATGGCGATGGTGTTGGTGACAATGCTGACGCATTCGATGACGATGCAAATGAGACTACCGACTCTGATGGCGACGGAGTTGGCGACAATGCCGACGAATTCCCGAATGATGCTAACGAAACTTCCGACTTTGATGGCGACGGTGTTGGTGACAACGCCGATGGAGACTACGATGGAGACAACGTATCAAATGATGATGATGCATTCCCTCTAGACCCCAATGAGTGGAATGATACTGATGAAGATGGAGTTGGTGACAATGCTGACGCATTCGACAATGACGCAAATGAAAGTTCTGACCTCGATGGTGATGGCGTTGGAGATAATGCCGACGAATTCCCTAATAACGCAAATGAAAGTTCTGACCTCGACGGAGATGGCGTTGGAGACAATGCTGATGAGTTCCCATATGATCTGAATGAAAGTGTAGACTCTGATAGTGATGGAGTGGGAGACAATGCTGACATCTGTCCCGACGGTGATGATTTAATCGATATTGATGAAGATGGCACTCCTGATTATTGCGACCTATTGGTGGATTCTGATGGAGACGGAATCGATGATGCTGTCGATGCGTTCCCAGATGATAACTCAGAATGGGTCGATTCTGACGGAGACGGAGTAGGAAATAATGCGGATGCATACCCAGCAGACCCGCAAAGAAGTGCTGTTGAAGAAAATCAGAACACTGAACAAGATACTCAACCAGTAAAGGAAGAAGGTGAGCAGACCAAAGAAAGTAGTTCATGGGCAGATTTACTTGAATCCAACGGAATAGAGCAAGAGGTATTTCTACCAAGTATTGGTTTTATTTTACTATTGCTTCTTGCCAAAATAGGCTTATCTTCTAGGAAGATTAAGAAATTAAAAAATGAATTAGAGGAACTATCAGAATCAAAGACTGCTTGGGAGCGTTTAGACCTGGATGAAGATGGAGAGTTGTCGGATTTAGAATTGGAAGCATACAAACTAATCAGGGACAAAGGAAAGCAGCCTGATGAAGAATCCGCACAATACGCTGACATGACTAACGACGAGCAGATGGCATTCCAAACCAATGAATTTGTTGACGATACGACAAATGATTGGTTGAGAGAAGAATTAAGCTGAGATTTAGCACAATTGCGACGGGTTCTTAGGCAACCGATGCTAGGTAACCAATGGTTGTGAAGTGATGGCGAACCTCGACGAGGCCCTTGGAATCCTACAAAACAAAGCACGNAGAGCCATTCTTGANCGATTGGTTCGCGAACCACATTACCCTNTACAACTGGCTGANCAGATTGGNATCTCACAACAAGCGGTNATGAAACACCTCAGATTGCTAGAAAATGTTGGTTTCGTTGTAAAAATGAAAGCTGCCAGCAACAAAGGTGGACCACCAAAAAATATCTACTCGGTACAACAAGCAATATCGATTCGAATAGATCTCGGCCCAGACCTNTTCCAATGTAGTCAACGTATTTTGCCGGCAGGAGGGCCCCTCAAATTATCCAATAGACTGAAGGGTGACATGGTAAATATCGCTGAAATTGTAAGTGGTAGAAAAATGATAGGNGTAGGTGAAGGAGCACATCATCTATCTGAAATTGCAGATGCAATCGAACAACTAGACAAAGAAAGAGATACACTAATTGCATTACATCAACAAATTAAGCAGCGAGTCTCATCTACAGTAGATACCGACTTCGAGTCCTACGAACAACGATTAATGATTCACAATATCCTCGAGGCCCCCGGTTCTAAATTTAATTTCAAAGAATTTGCTAGAGAATTAAATTTAGGTGCAGAAGCCAGTGAAAGATTGATCGACGAAGTTCGTGCAAGAATGGTGCGNCAGATGGCTGAGAGAAGCGGACAATTCATTGCTGCGCCACAAAACATAGAGCTACCCTGGTGGGCAGCCCTCGGTATTGACCCCGCTGCAGAGCAGTAGGGCNAACAACTGCTTTACTCTCAATCCTCATCTTGAAGAACCGATATCAAACTGCTTTGTTCTGCTAGCCTGCTTTTCACGTCTGCACGGCGGCCTCTACCAACTAGGTATAGTACACCGAATAGCGAGAAGGTCAGAAGAAGGACGCCGAATGGTAAGGCCCATTCACTGATAATTTCTCCAGCGACATCCATGAATGGAGATTCGCTGGATAATTCATCTTTCAGAACTTTGATGTTATCATTTTCTCTAACTTCAACAATATTNTTTGACGGGTCTACAACAACAACGATATCGTGTGAACCTGCTGAAACAGGATATAGCAGGTAGAGTTCAATCTCTTGTGCGTCNTCGCCAGCATCTGGAGCAACCAAGGCCCCTACGGTCTGGCGCATTACAACTGCTTCTTCTGGACAGCCATTATCACGTATATCGTCAAGAACTTCATCGTCTGCATCTGAGAACTCGCACAAAACAACCTCGATGTTTGTAGCATGTACATTTCCATCGTTTTGGAGAACTACACGCACGGGTATCGTCTTGTCGACCTCATTGCTTGTTTCAGAAACCGAAACCTCAGAAATCACAAGGTTTGGAGCGCGTAGACGCAGTGTGATGATTAATTCGTTAGTATCTAACAAATCNCCCGTCCATTCTGGACTATCNTCATGATCGCCGTCATTCTCCATATTACCCGCTGAGCTAGTAACTTTCAATCCAATGTCTCTTGTGTCAAGTCTTGCACCTGTAGCAATGTGTACNGTAGCAATCANTGTATGNGTGGTATATGGGTCCATTTCTGGCANCCTCCACTCATCAATATTCTTGATGTANACACACTTGTCGTCTGGATACTCTTCTTCATCTGAGGTCATTGTGATACACTCGGTTTCAACAGTGATATCGCCAACATAGTCAACCATCTTCCACTCGACTCTCCAATCGGATAGTGATCCCATACCAGGTNCTGTATTCCAAATGAGGTTGCCAGATTGGCCGTCCTTGGACGATGTGTGGTTGTGTAAACTTGGTGTGTCAGGTACGTTTCCTGCGTTTGTTACATTAACTACGAATTCAACAATCCTTCCCGGAGCGCTAGTTTTCACCGGATTGTCAACAGACAAATCCATATTGATTTGCATATCATAAAACTCATTCACAGTTATNTGGAAAGTTATCTCGTCTCGGAGTCTCGTNCTATGGCCTGTATCATCAGGGTAATCCTCCTCGCTAAATGCTTGTATCACAATTGTGTACTCTCCTGCTGGAACTTGAACAGGNACATTTACAGTGATGTCGACGGTTTGTGAAGTCCCTCTAGTTAGTTCGGTGAGNATAGANCGTGGGATGTCAATGTCCCAGAGGACGTCTATTTGTGTTTCTGTTTCGTATACGCGACCAAGCCTTAGATCGTATCTATCTGGCCCATTACCATCGTTTGTTACCGTGGTAGGAATTAGCCAACTATCCCCTGGATTTGAAGTAAATTCGGTGGTTTCCGCTTCGGCTCTCAAATCGAATACATGGATTACATTAGTTGACAGAATAACTGAATCTGCCACTCGNGGGTAACCCTCGAGGTGGGCCTTTACAGTAACNGCAGGGCCTAAGCCTGCGTTGGCATTGTATGGCGCGCATACTGCAACTCCAACAGTGTATGTCGTTCCTACAGGCCACAACCTTGGACTGTTAGGATCTGATGGGTCTCTTGGCCCTGGGGCATTAGAGAAGTCCATAGATACCGTCCAGTGATCTTGTCGCCATGTATTCAGGTCGACCTCGTCGGGCTTTGCTTCAGGAGCGCCCGGGGTGGTAAACACGAGGTAACCTGCCTCGTAATTTTTAATCACATTCAAGTCGTATTCTGCACATGTTCCCGGCAGAATAATTTCACTCGTATCATAAATTTCGAAGACTATGTTTCCAATTGAACGAATGGATACATTTACCCACAACTCAAGTACATCAAATGTTCCTTTTTCCAAGGATTTGACTGGTTCGCCCTCAGACCATCCTTTCACATATATCACGAATGTTCCAGGATCTTGACTTGTTGGGACAGTCAGTTCTAAGTTTTTAGTAACCGATTGACCTGGGTCAAGAGCAACTTGCAATGGGAAGTCAACTTGCCATCCAAACGGAAGAATCCATTCACGCTGCCCCTCTAAACTATTGGGGTCATAGAAGGCAAATGTGTCATACACGTTACCTGTATTGGTAATTGTAATGGAAAATATGGCGGTTTGTCCTTGCTCCACATCTGCCATGCGGTGACTTGTGTCAAGATCTATTCCATGAACAACGTCCATCAGTGTGAGTGTCAATCTCTCAGAGCGAATCGCTGGATCTTTCATCGAGATTGCCGAAACAATGATTTCTGCAAGTTGATCTTCAGCAGCCTGATACACNGATGGCGCTCTAACTCGCAAGTACATGCGGGCCATTTCTCCGCCTTCCAAGAAGATTGGAGTATCAGGGAAAATTGCGGTATGATTGTTAGAGAAGTAAAGATTTGCAGTCCAATTCTCAGGCATACCTGTTAGATTCAAATTATATGTGTCTGCAACTAGGTCTTTAGGACCTGGAGTTGTATTGTTTATCGTAAGGTTGTAGATTGTCTGCTCACCCGGTTCGATTACGTGGTAGTAGGTCTCTCCCTCATCAAATTCCACATCAACCTGACCTGTCAACACGTGTGAGTAACAAATCGTCCAAGGCCCACCATTGCTTTCGCTAGAACACTTGTTAGTGTCGGACCAAGCGATATGTGCGCCGCTTCCAAGATCATTAGCGAATGCAGGAGGTTGCCCAAGTGATGGTTTCGATAATTGATTCGGACCTAGCTTAAAGGAGGACCAAGAGGTTACTGCTGTTGAGTTCCATGCGTCCATTGCTGTAGCACCAGGGCCTGTATTGTCTGTTGCATTGAGTCTAGTATACCTTATCTCTTCACCAGCGCTTCCATTACCAAAGTCCAACCAAGCAATGTGAATATTGTTTTGTGGGTCTGTTAGTATCGCAGGGTATGCAGAGTTTTGGCTAGCACCTTGCGGCATGTTTCCGGGTCCTTCTACCTCAGAAATCGCGGTATCTTCAATTCGCTTGATTGCGTAGGTTGAGAGNCCGTTTGGCACACCGTCCCATTCTCCTGCTCCTTGNAGACGCAGTTTGGTGTAGTAGACCTCGTATGGAACATTCTTCTCGAAACCGTAGTCTCTTCCGTCCATCCATGCGATGTGTGTGTTCCCTTGCATATCCACTGCTATTGANGGGTGGAATGAGAAAGCGTCGTCGATTGTAACACGTGTGTCGTTAACTACGACAAGGTGTCCTTCGCTTCCACGCCCTACGTCTTCCTGATATCCACTTCCTGTAGTAGTGTGGCCTGGGCTTCCCGAGACCCAGGTATCATCATTCTCCATTTTTCCGTATGGATCNAGAACTGTCATGAAGATTTCACGAGAATTGTTGGTGGAAATATAGACCATTGCTTCAACGAGCAATTGCATTTGGGTTGCTCCTCCAGTACCAGACGGGAATTCGTACGTCTGCCCCCCGGCNTCGGTTGAGCGAATGGANTTACCCGGGCAGTTTCTAACCGCTGTAGAAACGACTCCGTTAGGGCATTGAGCTAAATCCTTCATGTGTGATTGAATGTTATTTGCTCCTCCATACGATTGACCGTATAATCCCACAGGAATCACTCCTGCGCTGACACAGTTGTCGTGAGCTTCGTTAATCGAGGTTGTATCATCAGCTTGCTGAGAAGGGTCGCCGTCTTTCGGTCCTTCATCGGAAACAGGCAGCACTATCTTTGTGGCATTTGGGTTCCAACGATGGTCGGACGATGTTGGTGGATTGCCCGGAACATTTCCGATTGTGTCCTTCCACGACAGGCAAGCCCAGTTTGAACCTGGACCCCAGTCCTCACCAGAGTACCCAGAGTAAGTCGCGCCGTTGTAAACAGTTCCCGGTAGAACTCTCAGTCCGCCTGAATCATCGTTTGGAATTAGTCCCAATGCTGTGTTTCTAGGCCCCTGTCCGCTTTGGTAATAAGAGGCACAATTACCAGATTGTGCCACACCAGGGAGGGTGTTTCCTAGGCCGTAAATGGTTTCATAAACGGTCATATTCCCTTCTTGCAGCATAGGTTTGATTCCCTTGAAGAAGCCGCCTGACGCAAAGTTACCNCCGTAAATAACAGTACATACGTCAGCCCATTCAGAGTACATCGAACCGGANGTATCTACGATGAAAACNAGTTCGACTTTTCCGCCTCTTGTNTCATCCCAAGCGATTTGGACATAGTCGTTAGCATCTACTACTACGTCAGGGTGGCCCTTGTGTCCAATGATTGGGGTTAGTAGTGTGTCATCGAAAAGGATAATTGCGTTCTGAACGCTGTAATCAGGTTGNAGCATTTTGTAGTAAATCTGAGGTTGTTGGAAGAACATGTCCAGAGAATCATAATTGTCCTGCCATACTATGTGGACGTTGCCCTTCGAGTCTACGTCGATTGCTGGCCAGTCACGATTGTTAATGTGTTGTGCAACGATGTAGTCATCAATCGCTGTCAAAGTTCCATCGTCAGAAACTGANCCATCCATCGCGGTGTTAAACGGATTTAGAGCAGTGTACATGATTTTGTGTTGACCCGCATGNTCTGCCCAGACAATATGGACTCGGTCATTATCATCAATAACCATGTCAGGNTGGAAAATCTTGTGCAGACCAGAGCCTGTCACCTGTGTAGCGTCGATTAGAGTCTCACCACGTGGTGAAATCATGGAATAATAGAGGTGCTGATTCGANCGGCTCCAAACAACGTGTACGTTACCTTCTGAATCNGANGCTACCGCTGCCATCCGATCTGAAGAGCCTCCTCCATCGACGACTTGAATCGCTTCCGTGATGACGACTTGGGTGGCAGCTGCGGGTGCTGCCATCATAATTCCTGATAATGTAGAAAGCAGCATAATTGCTGCAAGGCTAATCGACTTTNCTTTTCCTCCCATATGGATTCCTCTCTAATGACACTTTTTGGTTAAACAACTGGTACTTAACCGCGACCCTCTCAGGTCATATTGAGAAATAGCCGTAATTAGATTATTACAGCCACTCAGTAGGGTCGAAATCATCGCCAAATGACATTGATTCATCGGCGTGTATTTCAGTTGGTGGTTGAGGTGCGGATGATCTGCCAACTCTCTGTTTGGACTTGTTTTTATTCTTCCAATCATCAACAGGCCCAGGTTTTCCTGAGCCGGGACCAAATGTGTACTTGATTTCATGAATCACTCCGAGTTTTGCCATCCATAAACTGCGGAGATTTTGCATCATCTCGTTTTTGTTCAATCCATCAAACCACAATGGTTCACTGACATTGAATGCCTGAAGAGGGCCGGGTCTGTCCTTCCCAACGTGCCCTAGATGGATACCCCAATCAACACCAGAAGCGATTAATTGCATCCGACACTCATGCATCCACGTCTTCCATTCTTCTGCGTCTGTCTTCATCAGATTCCGCATTGCCTCTTGCTGTCCTTCATCGACCCTTGTCATGGAGGATATGGCGAGTAGATCTCTACCCTTTGGAATAACTACTGCGAACATGTGACCATTCTTGCCCTGAGGGTACTTCACCAATAGGTGCATTTGTGACCTAGGGTCCTCCTGCTCACGAATTTCAATCCTTTCGCTAGCAAGCCAAGATCGGACCTTTTTTTCCGCTTCCTCGGGCGTCATGTGTCGTCCCAAACAGTCAACTATTTTGAACCGTTCAGTTTAGTAAGTCGCGTAGTTTAGCCAGATCTTCCTTGACTANAGAATTGGTTTTCANTCTTCTATTCCATCGGGCAAAGTCTGCGACAGCATCCCAGCCCGTTGCAAATGATACTGCAGATAACCAGAACAAGAAAATCAACAGAATCCATGTTACGATGACTGCTATGGTTTGTTGCCAAATTTCACCACCTAGAACTGTCAAAAAGTCTACACCCAATAAATTGTTAATATTTGAGCTGTAAATCACCAACATTATTGTCAAAATCGTTGCTAGTATTGGCCACCATAACATCGACCCAAACATTCCGAATAACATGTGATAAGATGTTCTTGCATCCAAGCCCTCATCGGTTCTATCACCTAAAATGCGCCCTAGTGCAATTTGCCAACCCATGGACAAAACTAAAATTGGCAATAAAGCAATGAATGGTATTAGTTTGATTGTGCCGCCCACCGCACCGGAAGGGCGGAAGCCCCTAAGGCCAGTACACTCTGTGTTTATGTCTCTACCATCTAAGTTGGCGTTTGCAAGGTTGTCTCCAATCTTAGTTGCAACCTCCTGTACTGCAGACCTTTCTGGTTCTACTGCCAGTTGGCGAACCTCAAGAACCTCCTCTCTCCAAGTCGGCATGGGTTCTGAGTTTATTCTTCGGCGTGCGTGTACAATTACTCCATCTCGATTCAATTGGCTAAAAGTTTCTCTGTTCGGAGTCATAGGGGCCAATTTTTCTCTTAATTTATCTCTCAAACCAGTTACTAAATCCGCTGGCGGTTCCATCCAATCTCCCGTTCCAACCCTATCTACAAGTTCTTGAGGTAGGCTATCATGTGGCAAATCAATAGGATCGCCGTACTCTATCCAAGCGTCTGTTCGAAATAGATGCCTAGTGCGAAAATGCAATCCTATAGGAATCAATTTTGGTATTTTTCCTCCATTTGACTTTGCGTGTGCAGCAGCAGCTAACACTGTTCTAAATGGGCCCGTTTTCAAACGGATAAGATGGCTTTGTGAGTGGCTAGTGCCCTCCGGAAACAGAGCGCATCCAAAGCCATGAGAGATACCTGTTGCCAAGTTAAGCAAAGAGCGCCCGTTGAGATAGTTTGCTTCGTCCTCGGAACATCCGCCTCTTAGCAACTCTGCCTTCCTTACAACAGGCTGAACTGCGAATTTCCTTGCCCAGAAACCAAGTATTGGCCTAGTTACGAGGTCATGGCGGCCCCCAACAACGAATTTTTTTGGATGGGAAAGAAATATGGCAATAGGGTCCATTAACCCGTTTGTGTGCCATGCAGAACACATAGTTCCCCTATCTGTAGGGATTTTTTCCCTCCCTGATACTTCGAACGTTCTAAATTGTGAATACATTGTCCTTCTTAGCATGAAGTACCCTAATTCGGTGAAAAATGGCGATCCTGGGTAGTTTTTCTCAAATTTCGGCAAGGGCGTATTTACCAATTTGTCATATTTCATACGGGCAGCTGAGGCAGATAATTCGGGAAGTAATTCACCATGGTGATCCCTTGCTCCATCTTGTCCTTTTTTCATGAAGACGCCTCCCTAATTTTTTCACATAGATTAGACAGACTTGCGTAGTCAGGAGGATTTTGTGGGTTGGCTAATGGAAACATCAACGGTAAAGCGCCTCCCCCGTCGCCGTAGGTTCTAGGAATTACGTGAACGTGAACGTGTGGAATCTCCTGTCCTGCCAAAGGGCCATCGTGTATCGTTACTGTAAAATCCTGGGTTTCAAAATATGGTGTGAGTATCTGCTGAGTTCGTTTCACGCCAACGAATAATTTTGCTAGTTCACTTTCAGATAGGTCTGCTAATCGCTGGCTCGGGTTATCTAAAACGACCAATGTGTGGCCCTCCGAGCGGGGAAAAACATCCAAAATTGCACCCCAGCCTTCCCCTCGACAAATGAAATTCCCAGGAATTTCTCCCGAGAGGATTTTCTCAAATAGGGTCTGGTCTGCCATGTGCCTTCTAGTCCCATCTCCCTCAAAGTTTTGAGGGTGTTTTTCATTCGCTTGGCGACAGTACCCAAGTGCCTGAGCCACCCTTTCTTATTGCGAGAGTGGAAGTGTTTCCATCAAAATCAACAAGGGTATGATGAAGTTGCTCATTGTCCTCATCTGCATAATCCGAACGTTTGTGAGTACCCCGGCTTTCGGTTCTTGACAAAGCACTTCTTGCGGTGGCTATTGCTAATCTGATTCCAGCTTTAAGTCGCTGAGCTTCTAATAGATTAGTGTTGAATAATCTGCTCGAATCATCCAAGTGTAGCTTATTTGCAGACTCCTGTAATTTACCCAGCGAGTCTAAAGCAGATTCTAAGCCTGCTCCATCTCTTGTCTGACCAATGCTTGAATGCATAATTTCGGTCAACTTTGCAAATAGTGGTGCCGCTCTTTGAACCGGACCTTCTTCAGACCCTTTCATGTCTATGTCTAGATCTGCTTCAACAGCACCAAGCGCTGCTTCCAAAGATGCTCTCCCAGTGTGAGAGACCTTTGCTGAATGTTCTGCTGCATGCCTACCTGCAGCAGCACCGCCAGCTACTGCATCCAGTAATCTGTTACCTGCTATGAGGCCTGCTCCGTGCAAACCCGAACAGGCTGAGTCTCCTGCAGCGTAGAGGCCTGTGAACCATCGTGACCATTTTCCTGTGACCGCCCTTCCGTATTCGTCTGTTGCAAGTCCCCCAATTGTTGTGGCAACTCGTGGACAAATTGGTACAGTCTGTTTTTTCATATCGATTCCAAGTCTTTGTTTTACCATTTCAAAAGTCTGAGACCACCACTCCGATGATTCACCCATGTTGCGCGCGTCCAAAACCGAATCAGGGTTGGAGCTAATCGCGTTAGCTAGAGAAGTAGAGTCCGCTGTTAAATCGACGTCTAATGGAGTACCATTTGAATGGTGGAGAGTAGCGCCGTCTGCTAGTAAACCGATAGGCAAGACTACGTTTGTCCCATCAACAGCTAGAGGTGCCCACGCTACNAATTCCATATTTCTTGCAGCTATACCTGCNTGCATTGCAATATCAAGACCCAGACCAATTTTATTCCCGGTCCAAACACCCTCATATCCGCCATCTGCAACGATTACACACTTAGCTTGCAGAGCGTTTAGAGAACCGGTTGTCATATCCAAAGCAATTACACCGTTAACCTGTTGATTTGTATGTACTAACTCGAGTGGGATTTGATCTCCTCTTCGGACTACACTGTGTTTCATACACTGTTCTTCCAAGACTTGTTGGGTTTCTCGTATCATGGAGTCTCCTGCGCCGGCCAGTCTTGGCAAAGAATGGCCCGAAGCCTTTCGAACCAATGGTATCCCGTCAGCATCCCTGCGGAAAATTACGCCCCACCTTTCCAGTAAGTCGATTTGTCTTGTGGCCTGTGAGACTCGAAGAGTAACAATGTCTTGATCACAGAGAAAGGCTCCTGCGCGAATTGTATCGTCTCTGTAGGATTTTGTTGTACTTTCCTTCAAAGGCGCTGCTATCCCATCAATGGCAGTATCAGTACCAGCGCCTAAGCTATCTGGAGACATCATTAGAGTTGTTGCTCCAGACTTTGCTGCACTTGCCGCAGCTCTAAGTGCGGCAGGTCCGTCTCCAATCACGATGATGTCCCATGCTTCCATGCACTCCACCCCGGTAAATGAAGCGAAGAACGGGTATGTCATAAGTAGCGCGGCTAAATTCTCAGCCCTACACAGGAGTTAATTCGATTGTTGGTAGGTCTTTTTCGCCTTTGCGTCTAGCATTTAACATTCGTTTCAGACGCTGCTTTGTCAGATTGCTTTCGCCCACTAACACATCGGTTCGAATTATTCTAGAATCAAGTATATTCTCCTCGTCATCACGTAGTATAACCTGAACATTTCTTCGCCCACTAACCTTTTCGTTCCAAGCCACTCCAATCCAAAGGATTACGCCCTTTTCGAGATATTTAGGCATCCAATCAAGAGCATCCTCCAACAAAGGGTCTGTGATTTTTACAGCAGCCTGTGGACCTGGACACGCTGGTAACTCAAATCTATGAACCTGAGTTTCTGGCATGCCGCCAGGAACAATTACCTCTACCTTTAGGTGTCTATCTTCTTTGGTTTGATTATTCAGAGCGATGAATAGGTGGCCTGTACGATTACTACAACGTTCGGCAAGTGCCATGTCCATTCGCCAAGGGCTCTTCGTTATCGAAGGAGAGCCGGCAAGTAAGTCGTTTTGTAATCTGTCTAACAGGTCGAATACTTCTATCTGCCAAGCCCTTGCATGTTGGATTAGTCTCTGCAATTTAACCCAATTAAATGACGCCTGTTTATCAAAAAGAAGTTTATCGATGGCCATGGGTTTGATGAATTCTTTTAACTCGCTTAAAGTCTCATCGTCACTTAGATCCCCTCTATTGTTGAGATGAAGGAGATACAGTAGCCTTTCCCTCGCTTGNCGGTTATCTACCCCCGGCAAGATTGATTCAGGTAACTTGCTTTCCCATATATTCCACAACAAAGAATGATCTGGGTCTAGATGTGCAAATATCAAATCCCCCAAAATTGTGTCTAATTTCATTGGGTGATGGGTTGGTGAATGCATTACTAGGTAAGGTAATTCATCTCCAAGTTTCTTGATAGAATCAGANGTAAAGATGGCATGAAAAGACAACGAAAGACTGCTAGTTAAGGTGATTAATAGCACTAAGTTGTAAGCCAAACCATTTGGTTCNAGNCCCGCAGCTATTATTAGCAAAAATATCGATATGAATGCTAGAATAGCAGCAGTGGCATTGTGTAAGCGTATATCATTCAGTCCTGCCTTTATTCTGTCCATGCCCGGTTCGGCAGTCATATCTCTCCTAACGCCTTCCATAATCGCCTCTTCTTTCCAAAGAGATGACCGCAATGTAAGTGCGCTCATTGCTTTCTCACCAGCATAGAATGCAGGACCTATTGAGATAAACAAAAGAGGAATCCAAAGTAAAATCATTAGAGTTGGCCTAGCCAATGGATGAAAAGGAGCAACTACTCCTGCTAACGCAGTTATTGCCATAAGTAATCCAACAACTCTACGAGTCAGTAACAATGCAGGTTTAGTGGCTATTCTACCATATTTTATCCGATTTCTTTCTGATGATTCATAATCAATAATTGAAAGGGAAATTGAATCCTCTCCCCTATCGAAATCCTTGCTGTATGGATTCGGCAAACTTGATTCCTTTCCTGGAACCACCTTCAGCGATGATTCCTCTGCCATGGATGCTGGCAGTACCGTCATTGGTATGTCATTTTTGGAAAGAAATTACAGCGATAGGTTGTTCAAAGGGTTCCGCGCCGGTTGGCATGGACACGTGGCCCAGCTGGATAAGGCGGTGGCCTCCTAAGCCACAGATCGCGGGTTCGAATCCTGCCGTGTCCGCCATTAGTTTTCGCGCATAGTCGCAATATCTTTGACGCGATGCAAAAATTCCTCGAGTTGAACTCTACCGTGCATCGAAGTCTGTAACCTTACATCACAATCAGCCAATGCCTCGAGCAAATCGCACAGCATTGATTCTTCCAACAACAAACGCCCGGTTGTAAGCAGTCTATGCATGTGCATAACAACGTCTTCCGCTTCCAAAGCGTGTTCGTTCATCAGTTGGTCAAGAGCGCCAAGAGCACCTTTCAAAACTCGTGTATTTCTGGCGCCTTTTTTTTCCCATTTCCAATCATGAATGCGCCCTCTCAACGCCTCTTCTAAGACCTGCTGTACTCCTACTAATGTTGTTGCAGCAACTAAATTTTGCAAATTTTTCCTGTCTTGTAAACTATTCCTCCGAGCTAATAGTTCAAGCAGAAATACCGCCCGGCGAAGATTACCATTAGATACGTGAGAAATATCACCCAAAATTCCCCTCACGGGTGAAAGATTTTGTTTGGCAGATATCATTTCCAGTCTACTTGTTATGATATCCTTACTGGTCGATGGTATTCGTATCTGCTTGGACCTCGACCTAAGTGCATCAATCAATCTTGAGGGCGATCTAGCAGTGAAAATAAATCTAGATGTAGAGGATGTTGATTCCATCATACGTCGGAGGTACGGCTGCCTTGTTGGGCCAAGGTGGTCTGCATCCTCAATTATTATCAATCGCGAAACATTGTGTTCTCCGTCTTTTCTTAGTTCTCTATTTTCTTTACCTGCTGGCGCTTGGTCACCATCTGTTGCAACTGTGATATTCGAATCAAAAGAATCAAGCGAGGATCTGCCAGCGAGTGTGTCTGATGACGACGTCCCTTCTGGTCGTAAAAATTCTTCAAATTTCTTCATCGCTCCAGCGCTTTTCGCAAGGTCTCTGGCCTGAAGAATGTGTGTTGTTGACTCCCATGAAGGACCTAATATCTGCCTTGCAATCAGACGCCAAGCCGCTGTTTTGCCCACACCTGCAGGTCCTGCAAGAATGAGATGAGGTGGATTGGCTTGTACAGATACACGCTCTAAATTATTTCTAATCGCATCGCTCATAGCCAATTCGTCAAACCGACGAGGTGCATACATCTCGAGCCATGATGCCATTAATCCTAATACTGACGAATGGGTCTTTCAACCCCTCGGTCGGATAAGTTCACTCTGCGTCTAGGATTTTGTGTCCAGTTCGTCGTAATTTTATGAAAATTCGAGAGCCGCACGCTTTGCAAGTCATTGCCGGTTGCCACTTTCCTTCACGATCGCGTGTGAAACTCTGAATAGCGCCACAGTTAGCGCATTTGTAATCAACAGTAAGTTCAGCCATACCCTTCACGCTCATCACTACGACCGGCCCCTCCTCTTTGAAGGTGTCCTTTGATACAAGGAATGTTCAAGGGTGTGACGCGGCTCGAGTTTGATATGGCAGACGATAAACTGGTCATCGATGTTGTAGATAATGGTGGCCAGTGGACCCACCGAGAGTGGCGGATGCTCAGATATTTGGGAGTAGACACTCAGATTATCGATAACTCCACCCCTATTGATGAGCTAAGAAACCTAGATGGTTTAGTTCTCTCGGGGGGTGCAGCAAGAATTGGCTTGTCGGGAGAACTTGGAAATTGTGCAGCTTTCCTAGAATTGGACATTCCTATTTTGGGCATATGTGCAGGCCACCAGTTCATGGCGAGACACTATGGAGGGGATGCAAGAGAATCTCCTGAACCTGAATTTGGTGCAATGAGTATTGATTTAGTAGGTGGAGGAGGCACGATTTTTGCAAATACTGCTCAAACACAGACCGTATGGGAAAGTCACAATGACGAGGTTCACGTAGTTCCTGAAGGGTTCTTCATTACTGCCTCTTCCGTGTCTTGTAAAGTTCAAGGCATGGAGAATGAGAAAGGTGATAGATTTGGATTACAATTTCACCCGGAGGTAAACGATTCCGAGTTTGGTAAAGAGATGTTTGAGAATTTCGTTGAGGTTTGCCGCGCTGCAAAGGGACAATGAAAGGCACCTGACTGTCACAATGGATAACGGCACGTACCTGTGCCGATCGATTGTATTTGCTTAAGTCGCTTTCATGAATATACGGATAAAACCTTGTGGATATGCCTAAAACACACCTGCGCTTTTTAATGAAAAGAAGGCAATAATCCCACAAACAACGTAAATGAGAATTCCAATTGGGCCTCTTTTGAATTTTGAAGAGGGTTTGAACCCGAGAACTGGTTCGGCTTTTTCCGCGAGACTCTCTTCAACCTCTCCTAAAGATTTCATGTAGCGATGTCAGTTGATTGATTATTTCAATTAATCTCGGAAGAAACTGTGTTCGCAACGGTTTGCCAATATCTTTGGGCGACCACTTGTTCGCCGACGAATACAAAGGTACCGTTGTGGGCGTATACATGCACATCGGTACCCCATGTGAACAGATTGTTTTCAACCAACGGGACTGGTAATTGCATGTATTCTAAGTTGGAAAACTTATGCTGTTTATTGTGCTAGTTCACTATAAATATATATTCTGAATGAAAATACCATGGCCGAATACCGTGAGTGGATTAGGGCCTGTGTATATGAGAGACTGATGAATAAAAATGCAGATATTTCCCCTGCAAGCGACGATATTGACAAAGCAATCAGTGAACTGACCCATGGATACCCTGATTATGATGAAAAGGCGAAGATAAACCTGGAGGTTGTAGTTCCTATCAAACTCCCTCCGAACAAAAAGCCAGGCTATGTGTTTGAAATTATTAAACGCATCAAAAATGATCTAATTTCATTG
>PBGS01000024.1 GCA_002720115.1 Methanobacteriota archaeon | reverse complement strand
GTACTGGAAACAATCCTGATGCATTCCCAACCGATGCTACTCAATGGTCTGACAGGGATGGTGACGGATATGGAGACAACCCTACTGGAAGATTGTATGACTTATTCCCAGAGAACCCTACACAGTGGGAAGATGCTGACGGAGACGGATTGGGAGACAACCAATCTGGAACAGATGCTGACCCATATCTGAACGATTTCGATAATGATGGATATAACGATACTATCGATATCTTACCTCGCGTTGCATCCCCTGGAGACNNAGATGNAGACGNATGTATGGATGGNGTTGATNNGTTCNAGGACCAACCCTNTGGAATGTCTAGACACAGATGGAGACNNNATNGGNAANAATGCNGANNCTGATGATGATNNTGATGNGTGGACTGACGCNGANGAAATTCGAGCAGGTACNGACCCACTTGATCCAAACTCTACACCTGTAGACAGTTTCGAAATTCAAATCGGAAACATTGGATTAGGTGCTTGGGACTTAATCGGCATCTTTGGAGGTGTACCGATTTTCGCATGGATTGCATTTGGTTTCGTTACTCGTAATTCCCGATGTGCTCGNTATGAAGAACAGCTCAATGAGGCTAATTCAAGGGATGAATTAGAGCAAGTTGCACTAAGATGGGAATACAGCCTAATGCTGAGATTACTAGGTCCNCACCAAGGNATTCGCCTAGAACGCCTACGTTCTGAATTAGATGACAAGTTTGAGAATGCAGANTTNCTNATGGCNNNTGAAGNANTNGAGCCAATGACTGANATAGAACAAGCGCCGATTGTTGAAGCGGAACAGAAGGAAGTACCAGAAATTGATGCTATACCTTCCTCAGATACTCCTGCGGACCAAACCGATGAACATGGTTACTCGTGGCTAAATTACAACGGCCAGAACTGGTATCGAACTGCTGAAGATACTGAGTGGACTAAACACGAATGAATCTACCATTTGCTGAAAGCATCTGATGGTGGCGGAAGCACAGGAGCACCTGGAACAGCGGTGTACTGTGATTGTTGAGGTTCGTATCTCGGGTTTGCAAACATAGATTGTGTAGGTTTGGGGGGTTTCCTCTTTCCTAGTACCAGCATTGTGAGTAGTATCACAATAAGTACAGCAAGTCCGAGGAACACCATTTGGTTAGTTGTTACATCAAAATCTGAAAATGCACCACTATCAGTTTCGTCTTCCTCTTCAACAGGCTCAGGTGGGTGCCAAACCTCGTATGACACATACCACGTAACATAGATGTCTTGTGTCCCATCTGAAATTATGGAACTTATTATCCATGGCCCAATGAATCCATCATGGTTACAGAGTATTATTCCAAGGTCTTGAGTTTGATTTTCACAATCCCAAGCTGGCTCTTCATACGTATCATTGGTTCCCAGAATGGTACCATTTCTCAACCANGTAANCGACAAGCCAAGTCTCTCTTTTTCTTCAGTNGAGAGGTCTACAAACACCGATAATGCGAGATCATCAAATGTAGCNTTTAGAAGAATATCAGTACTTACTGGAGTCCATGATATGTATTGTAGCCTATCGATTATCTCATCAATTTGCTCATTACAGTTGTCGTCAAGACCGTTCCATANTTCGTCTTGATTTGGATTGATTAGTGGATTTGTGTCATCACATTCTTCAAACCATCTGAATCCGTCAGAGTCTTCATCCAAATCAGGTACTAAGGGGTCTGTTAAAGTCTGCAAAACCTCTTCACCATCCTCAAGTCCGTCAAGGTCTGAATCCTTGTCTAAAGGATTTGTAGTTAGATTGATGAACTCAAATCCATCTGTGAGGCCATCCTCATCAGAGTCAGCGTCAAATGGGTCTGTTGAGAGATTATTGAATTCAAATAGGTCCAGTAGACCATCTGAATCTGAATCCTGACCAATGTAGTCCTCATCTATTCCATCATTACAATCATTGTCTATTCCGTCNAGTAATTCTTCAGCATCCGGATTTATTGATGGATTGCTATCGTTGCAGTCTTGGAACCAATACCAGCCGTCTAAGTCTGAATCATTATCCTTTGTTAGCGGGTCTGAGGAGTAAATTAGTACCTCATCTCCGTCACTGAGCAGGTCTCCGTCNGTATCATGGTTTGTCCGATTAGTTGCGTATTCGTGATACTCTGAATAATCAGATAGGTTATCACTATCTGTGTCTGTAGAATTGAATCCTTCATCCCAAAATAGGTCACAATCATCGTCTATACCATTTAGCACTTCAGGAGCTGCAGGATATATTGAGGGGTTCGAATCGTTGCAATCCTGGAACCAATAATAGCCATCTATATCATTATCAGGATCTGGTACCAACGGGTTAGTAAAATAGTTCAAGACCTCTAAACCATCGGTTAACCCATCATCATCAGTGTCATTATCAAATGGGTCCGTATTGTTCACATTCACTTCAATACCGTCGTTGAGGAAATCGTTATCAGTGTCATAATCAAGCGGATCTGTNCCTGTTGTGAATATCTCCTCAAAGTCATTGAGACCATCTGAATCTGTGTCTGGATTGGCCGGGTTTGTTCCGTACACATCTGTCTCATTTGANTCGGTTATACCATCGCCGTCACTGTCCAAATCGATTTGAGTGCCGTGTATTACAAGTTCCCAATGATTCCAAATCCCTTCATCTTGGTTACCGTCGTCATAGACTTCGAGTGTCCACGTNCCTGCGGATATTTCTCCCCAATGTTGTACGCTATTGAATTGCCATTCATTGTAATTATTACCATTATCTCGATTTGCAAAGTAATTCACTAACTCCGATTCGGTGCCATCTGGAGAGATTAGAGTTACATCGAGGTCGCTTCGATATGAATGGTCTGCATCAAAGATAACATCAACAGACTCAACACGCAATGATTCTGTAACTGTATGACTAGATGAAACGAAATTGTCTGGCTCATTATCCGGAACGGTTTGAGATACGGATATTCTACCGCTTGTAACATTTATTTCTGGACCCAAATTTGTCCAATTTGTGGCTAAATCAACTGCATGTCCCGCATCTATGACACCAAACCCATACTTATGGTTGAATTCTAGACCTGCTCCGTTTGTATTCCACCCAGAATCATTCGGATCATTTTTTCTCGCACTAAATGCAATGATTTCTTGGACATCTCTCCAAGTCAGATTTGCGTTTGCTTCAAGCATTAGAGCCACGACTCCCGATACNAGAGGTGTTGCGCTGGAGGTACCTCCGAAATTGCTTGTGTAATCGCTATTTGTGTATCCATTGCTTCCTGAATTATCGGTTGTAGTTATTCCAACTCCACTACCATCAGATGGAGCGCTAATCAGTACATTAGCNCCTGGTTCACCGTAATCTGTCTGGTCNCCATCGTGGTCGACCGCTGTGACTGATATCGTAAAACGACTGTTGGCATATCCATCTAAATTAGAATCATCTTCGTTTGATAGACCATTGCCTGCTGCCCATGTTATCACATTACCCAANCCATTTCTACCATTGTAAACATCATCCTCAAACGCTGCAATCATCAAAGGTCCAGGACCAGACAAAGTGTTGCCGTTATCGGATGGGCCCCAACTGTTGCTGTAGATGTCGATATCGTTGTTGAGATGAGATAATGCGTTTGATTCATCAAGGTCTGAATTACCACAAGCGATAAGCATCAATCCGGCNAGTGATGCGTTTGGTGCAGCTCCACTAACACCCAAGCCGTTGTTTCCAGTTGCTGCGGCAACGCCTGCTGCGGCAGTTCCGTGCGCGTCCCAGCCCACAGGAGTCGGGTCAGAATCATAATTACAATAATCGTAATCTAAATTGGATTCATAATTGGTTTTCAGATCATCGTGTCCCCATTCTAGCCCGTCGTCTACAACACCAATGACAATTCCCGTGCCNCGCACGTTGTCCCAAGCTCCTGTGATGTTAGCGTCCTCNCCTGAGACACCATTGTCCTGACCAGTATTCTCAAGATGCCACTGCTGTGAGAAGTAGGTATCATTAGGAGTCCATCTCGGAATATTTTGCNTTTTTACAAGAGGGTATGCTACCTCTATTTCTCCAGATTCATAAAGACTGGATATTTGTGATATNGCAACATCTGGTTNGATGTCAAGGTACCAAGTATTTTCTAGTATTCCTGTGGGTTGNCCGATTGATTTTGAGCTGACCACTACCCACTTATTGACTGAATTTAAATCTGAATCNGAATATTGTGAGAGGTCACTTACTCGAGCGAATGCGGCTCTAATTGCTGGAGAAAATGAGTATGTAATAGGTGCATCATCAGGATTATCACTCAAACCTAATTCATTGGATTTGGCTTCCGATATATCAGCGCTACCAAGAGGTGCAAGAGACGCTAATAGCATAATCAAAACCAAAATAATACTCTTGATTCCTAGCCTAGTAAGCATGTTGTGTGACACACTCTCACTAGGCTTTAGCATAGTGNTTCACCATTACTTGAAGTATATCAAACCCTGTTTGGATTGTACAGTTTGGGGTTCACCTTCGTGAGTGACTATTCCTAGTCTTTCTCTTGTTATTCCCACCTCTCCCGCGACTTCTACCTTGGCCTTTAGGTGGTCTATTATTGCGATTGAACCTTGGTTTGCCTTTGCCTTGTCCACGATTGTTATTCATTGAGTCTTTTTGATTATTAGAACCGCCTCTATGATTTCCACTACTGTTTCTATTTCCTCTTCTAGTGTCATCATTTCCATTTCGTCTACCGTAGTGCTTTCTCTCTCTGTTACGATTACCACCGTCATTCGGGCGTCCTCTACGATCTTTGCGTTGTCTTGAATTTCTTCCACCTTTTCGCATTGGTAATATGTGAGATATATCCTCATGTTGTATTACATCATTGAATTCTGGAGTTGAAAACTTAATGTTCAATCCTACCTCTTTTTGAATTGTAGACCACTTCTTTTTTTGTGGATTTTGAACTAAACTAATCACGTTNCCCGAACCACCGGCT
Organism: Methanobacteriota archaeon; assembly: GCA_002720115.1. Taxonomy (GTDB): domain Archaea; phylum Thermoplasmatota; class Poseidoniia; order Poseidoniales; family Poseidoniaceae; genus MGIIa-K1. Next base: position 24,033 of record PBGS01000024.1, on the reverse strand, counting down.
CTGGCTGTTCTTCCGGAGCGGTGTTTGAACGCTTTACCGTTTTCGGGTGGGTCATAATGAACTACACAATGAACTCCTTTGATGTCAAGACCTCTTGCAGCTACATCGGTTGCAACTATTGCATGTGTACGACCCTCTGTGAAATCTTCAACCGCNTTNGACCGCTTTTTTTGCGGCATACCGCCGTGAATACTAGTAACTCGCAAGCCTTCANCCTCTAACTCGTAAGCAACCCTTTCTACTCCCGCTCTGGTCCTGCAAAAGATGAAGCCTCGACCTGACTTTCGAATCNCTTCTGCACTTATTCTGCTTTTCATTGAATTTGGCATTAACCAAAAATGATGATTCATTTCGGTTACCGAAATTTCCTTTGGACCAATCTCTATAATCTGCGGATGGGATTGGTACTTGTCTCGGATTTCCGCGACATCATCATCAAGGGTTGCNCTGAACATTACTGTTTGACGTTTTGGAGAGCACTCTTCCAGTATTTGACAAACCGGTTCTGTGAAACCCATGTCCGCCATTCTGTCTGCTTCGTCCAATACCACGATTTCTACCTCATCGAGAAATACGTTCTCTCTGTCGATTAAGTCGAGAAGCCTTCCTGGACAAGCANCAACAATGTCTACACCGCGGTCGAGTCTCCTAATTTGCTTTGAGTAAGACACACCACCGTATATTGGCATTATTTTTAGGTTGAGTCCCCAAGCAATTGGATCTAAAACCCCGTGGATTTGTTCAGCCAATTCTCTGGTTGGAGTAAGAATCAAGGCACGAGGAAGATTTGGCTCGCCTCTTGAAACGCGCTCTAGCATAGGGATACCGAAGGCTAGAGTTTTGCCGCTTCCTGTTGGGGCCCTGCAACAAACGTCTCTGCCCAGCATCATATCTGGGATTGTTTCTCTTTGAACTTCGAACGGCTCATCAAACCCAGCACGTTTGAGNTCGTGACACATCTGCCGACTTATACCCAAGTCTGAAAAACGGACNTCCATAGTTTGACCTCCAAATCAGGCCGACTGCCAACCCTATTTAGCATGGACAGTTCAATCTAGCAATAATACGTCGACTACAACTAGCAAGGGTATTCACGGGAGTTTATTTTTGATTATCTAAAACATCAATTTATTTAACAAATTTTTACAGGGCTTAATAGGCAGGAAACGTAAGTCNCTCAGACGTNTACAAATNCNAACTAAAATTCTGCAGCAGGATGTAATATCATGAAATATACACCGCCGAAGAGGAAAACTAAGGTCGTTTTTGTCCAACTAGGTTCTCCAGAGGCTCCTACTCCCAAGGCTCTCAGGAAATACCTGCGTGAGTTTTTAGGAGATCCTAGGCTAATAGATTGGAACCCTTTTGTATGGAAGATTATACTGAATTGTTTTGTTCTACCATTCAGGCCAAAAAAATCCGCCAAATTGTATGAAAGGATTTGGGATGGTGAAAGTTTTCCCTTAATCACGAACACNGTAGAGTTTACCAAAATGGTAGAGCAGGAACTTACCAATCTTGACAAAGAAGGNTATGTAGAAGTAAATCATGCTTTCTTGCTTTCACCCCCCTATGTNAACGAGGTGTACGATAGTTGGGAAGAGGATTTGAAAAATGGTGTNGGNGCCACTAAGCTCATGGTGATTCCAATGTTTCCTCAATATTCTGAAAGCACTGTAGCATCAGGAATAGACAGCCTTGCTAAAGAATTAGCAAAGAGGGTAAAAATACCTAATTTTGAAGTGATAACAAACTTCCATAAAACTCACGCATTTATCGATAACTCCGTCAAAATTTTAGATGCCAAACTAAAGGAACTCAAGGATGATGGAATAGATGTNGATTCCTTACTGCTTACGTTCCACGGAATGCAAAAGCGAAGAATTGTTGAGAAAGGTGATGATTACTACAGGCACTGTTATGAGACTTACAAATTAATAGTAGACAGATTGGAACATATCGATTCTGAAAAAACAATGATGACATTCCAGAGCAAATTTGGTTCAGAAGAGTGGATNACGCCTTANACAGAAGAAGTGGTAGAGGANCTNATAAAAGAAGGAAAGAAGGAGATTGTTGTATACTCTCCTAGTTTCGTAGTTGATTGTCTAGAAACCACTGATGAATTAGGACACGAACTGGTCGAGGACGCAAAAGAATGGGGAGGTAACGTATACCCAGTTGAGTGCTTGAATGTTAACGAACAATGGTGCAAAGATTTTGCAATGTACACATTTACACAGGCCGAAGGGTCGGCCCAACAAAAAGAAGATTTAGAGTATAAATTAGAAGCTTCTGACTATGAAGATATGCCATTACTTACGATGGACGGGAAACCCAAATCGGTATCCAGAGAGGTCTTACACCACTCTTTTGACAAGTCTTGAGACTAGGCCTCTAGGTTAAAATAATTCAGATATCCTTTCAGCCTGGTCCACTACATGTGTTACGGAAACTCCACTGTAGCACCAACCAACATAGGTGCACTCAGGATTTAGTTGGGTCATTTTTTGTAGATGCCCCGGCAGGTATCTTGGGATTTTCCGTTCTCCTATTTTCTCAAATAATACTGGATTAGAAGATAGTAAAGATTCTGCGCACCTTCTTACAGATTCATTTTCACCATCCCAACGCCAATGTGGAACCATGAGCCGGAACAGTCTATGACCACTTGGAGCCCTGCTAGAATCGTGGACATCGCTTTCATGGAGAATACCACTAATCGGCATTTCTGGGTTGGGTATTAGTGTTCCATATCCTAATTCAACACCATCGACCTGTTCATTCTTGAAACCAATCGCAAATATTGAGAGACTTGTGTATTGCTCGGAAATTATTGAACTTGGTGCAGCCCATATTACAGAAGATTGTGGGACATCGTATAGCTTAGCCACTATTTCTGGAGATGTGGCCTCTCCTTGCACAATAGAGACATTAGGCAATGTTGATATGTCGCTAGCAAGTTTATCTACCAAGGTCTGCATACCATTTTCTATAGATGAAATAGTACCTCGTTTAGGAGTAAAAATAGGGTATGTTCCATGAATCAATTTCTTTAATTTCGACCTTTTTAGGGGTGGATTTGAACCGAATCTTGTCATCGATGGAAATAAGAAATCCGCATCAACATTTTCTGAAGTATCGTTAACTATGCCCAAGCACATAGCATCCGCAACCTGCTTGTTTGGAATAAGTTCTGAGACCGCAAGTCCACCAGTTCTTGATTTTTTGATAGAGTTGTATAGTCTGACTGGCCCTAATTTGAAAAGGGTGCGCCAGGATAATCGGTGACGCTTTCCGTCGATCAAAATCCATCTCGATTTAGCAACTGGGTTTGATGTTTTGAAGACTGATTGCAGGTCTAAATCATCCACTAATCTCCAAAATGCAGGATGCGGCCTAGCCGCATTGACTGCCAAATCGCAAACCCAGCCATCAGACTTCCACGTTGAAATTACCCCTCCAACGTTTTTTGTTTTCTCGTGAATAATGATTTCTAAATCAGGCCTTTTTTTAGCTACGCGATATGCGCAACAAAGGCCACTTAGGCCTCCACCAACAATTATTAATTTTGAGGATTTTTTTAGTTCTGGATGAAAAATTAGTGGGCGTCTCATCTCTTCCCCATGAAGAATCCAACTTTCTAAATCAGACATAAAAATCCCAATCTTAATCAGTGATCCAATCCTTTGGCTTCCGTAATACTTCTAGCAACCTCTCCTCTTCACTAGAACCGTCTACTTCATGACAATACTCCCACCTTGCGGTTAATGGCAAAGACATCAATATACTCTCGATTCTACCATTTGTTGTCAATCCAAATGTTGTGCCTCTGTCGTAAACAAGATTGAATTCAACGTAGCGCCCTCTTCTAATCTGTTGCCATAATTTTTGATTTTCATCGTACTCAATATCTTTTCTTTTTTCTAGTATCGGTAAATAAGAATCAAGGAAAGACTCCGCACAATCTGATACGAAGGCAAAACATTCCTCTTTTGGTACGTCGTTGATATCATCAAAGAAAATACCACCAATGCCGCGGCGCTCTCCTCTGTGTTTGATAAAGAAATAATCGTCACACCACTGCTTGAATTTGCTGTAATCNGCTACCTCATGGCGGTCACANGCTTTTTTGTGCACCGAATGGAAATGTTTCGCATCCTCTTCGAACAGATAGCTAGGCGTGAGATCTGCACCTCCGCCGAACCACCAACTTCCGGGTTTTTGACCCTCACCACGCTCGAAGTACCGATAGTTAGCATGCACAGTTGGTGCCATAGGATTCTTGGGGTGCAATACAAGGCTAATTCCGGTTGCAAAGAAATCTAAATCCTCACCCTTCAATTCATGACCGCCACCCATACTAGCAGCGGCCTGCGGACTGAGTGTGCCATGAACTACGCTAACATTGACACCTGCTTTTTCGAATACCTTGCCTTCTGAAAAAACCCGACTTCTACCTCCCCCACCTTCTTCTCTTGACCAATTATCCTCCCGATAATCAATACAATCAATTTCTTTCAGTGCATCACATATTTCATCTTGAATTCGATGAACAAGGTCCACCATTTTCTGGCGCATCTTCATTCACCCACTATCTCTCTAAGGACGGTTTCAACACATTCAATGCGAGCGGAGGGTGCAAATCCATGACCGAGATTGAAAATATGCCCGGGCTTATCGCCTGCAGATTTCAAAACATCGCGTGTCGCTAATTTAGCCATCTTGGTCGAGCCATGTAGTAATGAAGGGTCTAGATTTCCTTGGAAAGCATATTTGTCGCCAAATTCTTGCCTGTTTTGGGACAAGTCGTCCCTCCAATCCAGAGAAATCGCATTCAGGTCAAGGTCTCTGATGTCTGAATGTAAGTGTCCTGATCCTTTGGCATAGTGTATTATTGGCACTTCTCTGTTCACTTTCTCTCTAAAAACCTCGATGGTTTTGGCTGTAGCAGGCATAGCAAACCTTCGATAAATTTCAGGTGATAACAGACCTGCCCAGGTGTCGAAAATTTGTACAGCATCAGCACCCCCGTAATTTACCTGGTCAGCTAACAGATTTCCAACAATCTCTCCCATTTTATTAAGCATAATTTTCGCTTCTTCCGGATTTGAGAAAACCTTTGCACGCGCATTGTGAAAATCTTTGTCCCCAGTACCACCAGACAGCAAATACATACAAATCGTCCATGGAGAGCCTACAAATCCTAGCCTTGCAGTTGTCTCCCCAATCTTTTCTCCAACTGATTTTAGGCCGTCTGCGGCCCATGGTGCATCTTTTCTTGCATTGAACTGTTTCCAATCCTCGACGTCTGAAAGATTGAATTCACTGATTCTGATACCGCCACCATATTCGACGTCATAGCCGAGACTGGGAAGTGGAGTCAGTATGTCGCTGAAGATAATCGCTGCGTCAATTTTTTTATACCGCTCAAGGGGCTGTAATGTGATTTTTGTACAAAGATCAACATCCATACACCTTTCCCAAAAAGAGTGCTCTGCAGCAATCTTTCGATATTCAGGGAGGTGTCTACCGGCCTGTCGCATGAACCAAACAGGAGTCCTGTCAACCGGCTTCAGATTTAGAGCGGCGACTATCCTCTCCTTTCCGTTCAAGTCTACCACTCCATTTCGGCTAAAACTTCGTCGAGTGCTTGGACCATACCCAAAATGTGCTGTTCTTCGTGCACCGTCGCAATGAAGCCTATTTCGTAGGCGGAAGGTGCGAGCATGTAACCCTTCTCCAGTAATCCTTTGTGCACATCTGAATACAACTTTCCTGCTGTTTTGGGAATTAAATCTGCACGAGCCGGTGGTTCCTCAGAACCAGGAGAGAACCAGAAAAGACTACCTCGCCTGATGAAACGCATAGGATTGCCATGCTTCTCTAACACAGGTTCGACCTTGCTCTGCAGTAATTGCCCTAATTCCTCTAGCCGGTCGTAAGCATCATCATCTAGTAAATCAAGAGTCATCATACCAGCCGCCATCGCTAAAGGGTTACCAGATAAGGTCCCGGCTTGATATACTGGGCCGAGGGGAGAAAGATTCTCCATAATTTCGCTTCTTGCACCGTATGCACCGACAGGTAGGCCACCACCGATTACTTTACCGAGAGCTGTGATGTCAGGAGTGACCCCACAAATGTCACCGTAACTTCCGTCCTTGAAACGAAAGCCGCTAATTACTTCGTCAAATATTAGCAATGCACCATGTTTATCACAGAACTCCCTCAGCTTTGCCAAGTATTCGTGCCTCTGAACAAGTAACCCATTATTTGCAGGTAGTGGTTCGATGACTACCGCCGCAATATCGTCTCCATGCTCGTTAAACAGATATTCTACTGCATCTATGTCATCTAGAGGGGCGACAAGGGTGGTTGCTACAGTATCTTGCGGAATGCCAGGACTACTTGCGATTCCAAAGGTGGCCAAGCCACTGCCTGAGCTAACCATCAAAGAATCAACATGGCCATGATAACAGCCTTCAAATTTGATTAGCAAATCTCTACCGGTGTAACCTCTTGCAAGCCTAACGGCACTCATGACTGCCTCGGTACCTGAGGAGACAAAGCGAACTTTGTCCATGTACGGGAAGCGTTTTNTTGACCCGCTTNGCNANTTCAATCTCNCCNANGTGNGGTGCNCCNAANGANGTCCCNTTNANCATTTTTTCNTNNACTNNNNCNATGATNNNAGGATGNGAATGNCCNTGNANGAGCGGACCCCAGGACTGNACGAAATCTANCAATTCATTACCATCAACATCCGTAACAATAGCACCAGATGCACTTTCAAAGTANATTGGATTTCCATGAACTGACTTGAATGCTCTTACAGGTGAATTGACACCACCGACGAGGTGGTTTAGAGCCTCCTCGTGTAGCGAATTTGATTTAGCACGCTGCATGAAAATTCCTCATTCGAACCATTTTTGGACGATGGCTTCTCTTGTNTGGTAGCTGACTATNACATCGGCTCCTGNNCTAGAGAAGGAATAGAATATCTCTTGAACCATTGCTTTTCTCTCTAGCATATCTTTTGTAGATGACATAACTAAAGAATATTCACCGCTGACGTTGTAAACAGCAATTGGTTTGGATACGGCGTCNGCGACTTTACGAACCACATCGAGATAAATCATAGATGGTTTAATCATGATTATATCTGCACCCTCATTCTCATCACTTACCGCTTCAAAGGTTGCCTCATCGTAACCCGANCTGATGTCCATCTGGTGACTTTTCCTATCACCATGTGATGGTGAAGAAGATGCTGCATCTCTAAAAGGGCCGTAAAATGAGCTGGCGTATTTCACCGAGTAAGAGAGTATTCCTGTATTTGTGAATCCCTCAAATTCCAATGCCTTTCTGATTGCCTTTACTCTTCCATCCATCATATCCGATGCAGAGATATAATCTGCACCAGCCTCAGCATGTGACAAAGAGATTTTTACCAATTCTGGTATCGTCAAATCATTGTCAATTTCATTATTGTGAATAATTCCACAATGCCCATGATCTGTTGCTGTACAAAGACAAACATCTGTCATCAGTACAATATCCTTGCCATATTTTCCCTTCAATTTAGACACTGCTTGCTGGAGAGGCATACCAGATTCAGATGCCTTTGATGCTGTAGCGTCTTTTTCATGTGAATTAATCACGCCAAAAAGCATGTGTGATGTGATGCCATCGTTCATATCTTGTTCAATTGTTTCAAGCAAAACATCAACCGATTGGCGATTTATACCTGGCATCGATTCTATGGGCTCGTCAACTGATTCACCCTGTACAACAAAGTGTGGTTGCACGAGGGATTTTTTGATACTATTAGAAAAGATTAGATCTCTCCTAGATGGTGTCCAGCGATTGATTCTCGGCCTTTTTTTCATTCAATCACCTTGTTTGTTTTTCCACCATTTAGAAACAAATTCAGATGTTGGCCCATCCAAGATTTCGACTTCAGACTCACTAAAATATTCCAGTGACTTAATCTCCTCTAATGAAGCGTTCCCCATGCACAATATACTTTTAGGTATGGGTAACGAGTTTTCAACCCAAGACCTAGCTGATGATGGAGATGATAATAGGAGAACATCATTTTCTCCAACATCAACATCCAGATTTTGTTTACTACGATTTTCGTATCCTATCCAACTATCAACCTCAAACCCTAAGTCTTGAAGAGACTGAACGAAATCATTACTTGCAACATTCGACCTAGGTACCATGAACTTCGTTTTCCTATCGAAATTCGCATCAATGTACTTCAGCAATTCGATAGAATCTCTTGCTTTTGCACATACTGAGACGGTGACTCCGCGCATGAAGCAGGCCCTTGCTGTGCCTTCTCCTATTGCAAGCCACTGAATTCTGTTCAGTTCAGTATTAATTTTCGATATCTCAATAGCGCACTTAGCGGCAAATGGTGAGGTCAGAATTAGATATGGCCAATCTGATCTAGAGACCTTGCTGTCAATAAATGATGTTGGCCAATTCTGTGGTTTTGATACAAGTTCGATTACTGGTTTGTTGACTACGTTAATACCATCAGTTCGTAATACTGCCGCCAGGCGGCTTGAATTGAGGGTAGATATCAATTTCGGGCCCTGTGGATTATTGTTGCTTTGCATGACTTCTTGTTGGGGCAAAGAAGGAACAAAACTGGATAGATCTCCGAAATATTTTGCGCTACAGAAAGATTGACCTGAACAAAATATTTCTCTCCAGTTTGTCGGACAGATTTGAACTGATACTTTGTCAGCGCTAACTCTTATCCCCGCGGGATAGAGGCAACCCCCACCGATAGAATCTAGGATTTCTCTTTCTTTGGTTACATCAGTCTCGGTTTGCTTGTGATTTAGAAGTGATCTAATCGTTTTGAATTTTTCATAATCGTCCGCCCGGCAGTGAACTGACAAAGCACCCTGTCCGGGTGCAGTAGGCCAATCAGCATCGGAAATTCTGACAGCTGCGAACTCTAGAATCCATGGCTCTAAAGCACCTATTTGATACAACCTCTTCAAACCAATCTCTGCAAGAATTATTGCGTCAACTCTTCCTTCTTTTAGGCGTTTCAATCTGGTTTCAACCTGGCCCCGCACGGCGATTGGTATTATGTCTGGGCGGTTTTGAAGCAAGAACGACTGTCTTCTGCCTGAAACCGTACCAATCATGGCAGACCTAGGTATACAATCTAAGGCATCACTAACCGGAACTTCTTCATCTGAATTTAGTAAATCTTCCAAAGTTTTGTGTCCATCCTTTGATGTGAAAATTAGTAAGTCATTGGTACAGCCCCTCTCAACGTATGCTAGGTTAGTAATTTCAGATTTTAGCCCNACGGGCACATCTTTACTCGAGTGAACNGCNAGATCTATTTCTCCAGAAAATAATTTTTCATCCACAGCATGGATGAATTGTCCTACTGATGTTGCTAGGTCCCCTCCCAGAGATTTGTCTCCTTTAGAGGTTATACCAACNATCTGAGTTTGGTATCCGTTGGATTCCAAAATATTGCTTACCTTGTTGGCTTGCCACATTGCAAGGCTGGATGTTCTTGTTCCAATTCTTAGGTTCAAGAATTATCACCCGGGAAAGTTGACATTTCGCTGAGACGAACAACGGTCTCATTTACATCACTTGNCACCTTCTTNAGTAAATCTGAGTTAATTGGCCTACTTGTAGACATCATCATGTTTTCGAGTTCACCTTTGGTAAACGGTCCTTCTTGATTGCAAATCCATGTCGCAATTTCTCTGGAGAAAGCNCCCATTTGTTCGGTTGAGTTTTCTACAANCTCAGACCGTTCCCATTCTTCAGATAGGGATTCTAATGTTCTGTACATATAAGCTCTAAACTTTGCACGCGACCTATCGGTAAGTGCTGACATGAATTTCTCTTCGATTCCATCAAGAATTTCATCGCTTTGTTCTAATATTGAAGTATAGTCCCATTCAACACCAAGCCTGTGAGCGACTCTAATCCAGTGNTCCATTCCATACAATTGTTGATTTTCACTGACTCCGCTTTTTTCGATTGAAGGGGGCCATGAGAAATCCATCAATGTGGCAGAATTTTTCTCAGGTATTGGGTTTTGCTTTGTGAATTTTGGTGTGCTATTTCTTATTGTTGAAATTNTGAGGTTTGGATTAATTTTCTTGTTATTCCACTCATCAAATGAAATTATTTCGACGCTTTCAGACATTGACGGATTCCGTTGAATCGCTTTTTCGGGAGAGCGAGTTACTACGTAAATTTCCTTTTGCCCAAGNGAGAGTAAAACTTCCACTGCCTTTCGACCCATATCGCCAAATCCAAGAACTACTGATGAATTGTCTTCTTGAGAAGATATCGCTTCTTCTAGGGCACTTGTTGCTAAATTTAGCATNGATTCAGTAGTTTGATTGAAACCGAATTGGCGTCGAATTGCTCTATTAGCTGAAATTACATGGTCGAAGAAAGAACTGTTGATGTCTCCAACCAATCCCTGTTTACGGTGCATTGCGACAGCCCCCCTGAACTGCGACATNACCTGAAGCTCTCCAATAATGAATGAATCCAAGCCACTGCATACCTTTACCAAATGTCGCCATACATCCATTCCNGAATAATGGTCAAAGGGTGCNTGTGTAAGGGATGTTGTTTCAAGTATACCAGCCTCTAGTTCTTGGCTGCTTAGACCGAAGCCGACGTATAGGACTCTGTTGCATGTTGACATCTCAAATATCTCGGATTGGAGNTTGTCACTTAATTCTTTGATGTAATCTAAACGCTCTTTTTTAGACAAACCTTCTGTAGTTAGGTATCTTACATGATCAACATTTTCAGAATCGATTTTCATCGTAATCATGCTCACGCCATCCATGAGTTTCTTCGGGTTAACTTGGCGACCATTTATCTCGTGAACTGCTGATTCAACGAAGAATCTGCTGAGATCNATTTTAGGGTCACCTAAATTTGACATATCTCCACCCTCGNTGGCCCAACGGCTTACACTATATCAAAAGGAGGNTGCTGCGAGCCAACACTATCTGTAATATTTTGGCCCCTATTAGTTCCAATCAGTATCATCAGGGGCAGTTGCTGGCCTCTCTTCAAATGAATCTACTTCTCTCCTGTCGCTTCTTTTTGAGCGGCTGAAATATACCACACCAACCGCACCAATTATTGTAATAATTAGTAAACCAATAATAATGCCAATCCATGAGTCTAAATTCGCATTGTTTGGGAATGCGTCTCTTGAGTCGGCTACACCATCACCATCACTATCCATTTTCTTGCTAGAATCGAACGGCCAAGGATCTGCATTATCCCCCACACCATCACCATCTGAATCCTTAGTTTCCGANGCGTCAAATGGGTCAAAATCCGAATTATCGCCAACNCCATCATAGTCACTNTCTTTCCATTCTTTGGGGTCAAGGGGCCACGGGTCGNTATTATCACCTACTCCATCCAAGTCTGAATCTGAACATTCGCTAGAGTCAAGAGGGAATTTATCGATGTTATCGCCACACCCATCGAGGTCGGTATCATACCATTCTGTTTGGTCGTATGGGAAAATGTCTGAATTATCACCAAAGCCGTCGAAATCGCTATCTAACCACTCATCTGGATTGTTTGGAAAAACGTCATTGTTGTCGCCATATCCATCCTTGTCGCTATCGTTCCAGTCATTAGAATCATCAGGAAATTCGTCTACATCGTCCGAATAACCATCATAATCTCTGTCTGGACAACCTTTCGGGAAAAGGGATTCACCATAGATGTAAGGGCACGAGTCTGAGTTGTCTCCAGTTCCATCCTCATCTGCATCTGCCCATTCTGTCGGGTCCAATGGAAATCTGTCGATATTGTCCCCAAAGTCATCATAGTCCGAATCAACCCATTCTGAATCATCGTACGGGAATGCATCAGAATTATCTCCATACCCGTCTTTGTCGGAATCTTTCCATTCTGTTGGATCTACTGGGAATTCATCCTCACCATCCCAAACCCCATCGTTATCACTATCTTTATTGAAAGGGTCACTTCCTGCTGCAGATTCTTCATCATCAGAGAGTCCATCATCATCATCATCAGAGTCCTCACTATCGTGACAACCATCCGAATCAAAGTCATGAGTATGTAATCCAATCATTCCTTTGCTGCATGCGTCCTCTGAGTCCAGTACAGCATCATTATCGTCATCATCGTCAACTAAGTCAATACATCCATCTGAATCATAATCATCACCTGGCATACCATACGGACATGGGTCCAAATCATCTGTTAAGCCGTCCCCATCTGTATCCTTTTGGTAATCAGCACATCCGCTTTCATCAACTTCAAATCCTGATAATGTATCTTGACAGTTGTCCAATGAATTGACTACTCCGTCATAATCCTCATCCTGTTGGCTCCAATCACAGCCCTCTGAGTTCACTGTTGATACATCTACTGTCCAAGCACATATGTCTAAATTATCAATTATTCCGTCTCCATCTGTGTCGCCCTCACCGATATTTGTAATTGCAAATTGACCAATTATTTTGTGCATTGTTGCACTTGGGTGCGCCCTGTCAAAGAATAGGTACTCATCTACGTTTGATACAACATTGGCTCCTGCTCCACAAATTGGAAGAGGCACTAAGGGTACTGTTGCACCTCCTGTGCACGCCTGATCTTGAGTATTCGATATACCAACATGGTTTGCATTATTCAAAATCTGATTGAAAATCGACCATGCGTCTATGAGAGTTATATCGATGTTAAAAGAACTGGACAGATTATTGATTTCCAATGCTAGTTTGTTGTTGTATGAGATTACATCTGAAGCCATTGTCGCTTGTTGCTGACTAGAGCGTGATGCACCCTCCGGAGTTAACTCGAGTGGTGGTAAATTAGCTACAACAAATCTAGATGCTCCTGCGTAGGCTAATGTCCTCAAGTGTGATGCCATATTTTGACTAATCAAGTCAGGGTTTCCCGTACCATAGAGAAAGTCATTACCCCCTGCCCATAGAAAGACAACATCTGAATTTGTAAAATTAGACTGAACGTTTGTAAGGTAGTTATTGATTTGTGTACCAACATTTGGTAGAGTCAAATAAGCATAGCCCTGACCAGTTTGCGAGCCACCAAATGCACGATTGTCACCTGCTGATAAACCATTACCGAAGGTGGTACTTAATCCGTAAGAATTAGAGATGTGTTCAATCCAAACCGGGCCGTTAGAGAAGCGGCCATTCCAATAAGGTGGCGATGAAAATACTACAGAAACAATCGCGCTATCGTTACCATTACCCATGTCTGAGAGAGAGTCTCCAAAAATTACCAGATTTGATGCCGGTTGAAGTAGGGAGTTCCTCAATACTGTGAATGGGAAGTTATCTGTGACAACTGTAGAATCTAGTTTCACCTCCACAGAGAGATCATGATATGTCCCGCCTGAATAGAAGCGACTTAGGTTGAATTGGACGATATTAGTTGAGCCACCCATTTGGAAGATAATCGTATCATTATCCAGAATTCCGTTTTCATCTCTAAGTTCCCAATCTAATGTAATATTACGATTGAAAGGAGCTCCCGATACGTAAACTTCTATCTCAATTACATCCGATGAAGTCCACACATACTCTCCTATCACAATCTCTGCAGTCATTGCCCTTCCAGATGTGGCTTCTGCATGAATTGGTACCGATGCGATTAACAGAACCCATACAAGAAGCGCTACTCGCATGGTTAGACGATTATGTTCTATCCTATTACTACCACCCAATTACTGTATATTACAGAAGACAATATACCTGAATGAGTTACAACCTCCATGGGAAGAGCGGTTCTAGGCGGTGGGTGCTTCTGGTGTGTTGAGGGTGCGTACAAGCAGATGAGAGGGATAAAATCTGCATTACCTGGTTATGCTGGAGGCCACGACCCAAGTCCAAATTACAATTCTGTTTGTAATGGTACAACAGGTCATGCAGAAGTTGTTGAGGTAATATTTGACGATTCAGTAATTTCTTATGAAACAATCCTTGAGGTGTTCTACACGGTCCACGATCCAACCCAACTAAACAGACAGGGTAATGACATAGGGACGCAATACAGATCTGTAATTTTCTATCTGGACGATGAGCAAAAACTTGCTGCAGACAAAGTAACTGATAAATTTCAACAATATTTTGACTCCGAAATAGTAACTGAAATCACTGAATTATCAAATTACCATGAGGCTGAAAAATATCATCACGATTACTTCCAATTAAATCCTGGTAATGGATATTGTAGAATGGTAGTTGCACCTAAATTAGACAAGGTAAGAAAAAAATTAGCTCACCTTTACTGACGGTCATTATTTTGAGCCAGACCCCCTCGGGGTCAACATGGTGAACAACGTAGTTCGACCCCCGACCCCAGTTAATGAGCCAGTTCTAGGATACTTGCCGGGTAGTAAAGAAAGGACCCTACTAAAGGCAGAATTGGTAAAACAAGAGACGGAAATTTTAGAAATTCCGTGCATAATAAACGGAGAAGAGATATTTACTGGTAATGTGGTTGAACAAGTCATGCCACACGACCACAGTCACGTAATTGCAAGAGTTCACATGGCCGGCGAAAAAGAAGTGAAATCAGCAATCGAGGCTGCACTTGCAGCACATAAAATGTGGTCCACTATGCCATGGGAGGCAAGGTGTGCAATATTTTTGAAAGCGAGTGAACTATTGGCCGGTCCAAGACGTGCTGAGATAAATGCTTCAACAATGCTAAACCAATCAAAGACTTGCCACCAAGCCGAAATTGACTCTGCTTGTGAATTAATTGACTTCTGGAGATTTAACAGTGATTATTGCAGACAAATCTACGAAGATTTACAACCACCTGTTTCACCGTCATCAATGTGGAATTCTAGTGAGGTTAGACCGCTGGAAGGTTTTATTTTCAGCGTAACGCCATTCAATTTCAGTAGTATTGCCGCTAATCTCCCGTCTAGTGCTGCAATAATGGGCAACACTGGTGTTTGGAAGCCGTCAAGGAACTCCTATGTATCGAACTATAGATTAATGAAACTAATGATGGACGCTGGTTTACCTGCGGGTGTTATCAATTTCATTCCAGGAAAAGCAAGTCTTGTTGGGGATATTTGTATGTCACACCCGGATCTAGCAGGAGTTCACTTTACTGGCTCTACCTCAGTGTTCAGAAAGATGTGGAAAGATATAGCAAATAATCTAGAAAATTTGCGTTCATACCCAAGAATCGTTGGAGAAACAGGAGGTAAAGATTTCATTGTAGCACATCCGGATTGTGACCAACGAGCTCTAACTGTAGCGCTGTTGCGTGGTGCATTTGAATTCCAAGGACAGAAATGCAGTGCAGCAAGCAGAGCATATATCCCCGAAAGTGTCTGGAATTCGATTAAGGATGAATACTGCGGCGAGGTTGCAAAAATTAGAATTGGTGACCCAAGGGATTTCTCTAATTTNATGTCTGCTGTCATAGACAGGAAATCATATGATAATATTGTAGGATATATTGAGCGAGCGAGGGAAGATCCTGGATGTGAAATCGTCACTGGTGGTACTTATGATGACAAAACAGGATACTTCATTGATCCTACCACCATAATTTGTAAGGATTCTCGATATGAAACAATGGCAGAGGAGATNTTCGGACCAGTGTTGTCTATTCACGTATATCCTGACGAAGATTTTGAAAGAATACTCGAAGTTTGTGACTCTACATCAGAGTATGCTCTAACAGGTTCTATTTTTGCCACTGATAGAAGGCATATAGAAANCGCTGCACGTGCTCTGAGGTTTAGCGCCGGGAACTTCTACATCAATGACAAGCCNACAGGAGCAGTAGTAGGACAGCAGCCGTTTGGTGGAGCCAGAGGTAGCGGAACAAATGACAAGGCTGGCTCTCCACTTAATCTACTGAGATGGGTCAGCCCTCGCTCTATCAAGGAAACCTTTGCTCCTCCGCATGATTGGACTTACGGATTTTTGAGATAAAATACTATAGAAGGTTATTGAAGTGTCGAAATATCAAGAAAACTGGACAAGAATGAATAATTTCTACCAAAAAAAGTGTGAACAACAATCTGCTTTACAAATAATACAGAAAGAGAGAAGTGAAACCGTACTGGTTAACGCAGCAGCATACTTTTTACACCCACAGAAGGGTGGTGCAAAAATAAACGACCAAATGTTGAAGAATCTATTCAAAAAAACAGGCTATGAATACCCTTGTGAAGAAAAAATAGGCAAACTACTGTGTGTAAAAACCGAATATCCCTGTGGAAAAGACAAGAAAAAACCATTGAGAATTGATTTAGTAATGGAATTTGAAAATATATGTGTAGGAATTGAGGCTAAAGTTGATTTTAAAAATCTTGACAATAATCTACCAGCATATTCAGAAGCTTTAAATTCCAGAAAAAGGGAAAGAGAATGCAAGAAGTTCATACTCCTTAAAACCGAAAATGCGGATCGGGTTGAAGAGGTAGCAAAGAAAGATGGTTGGGACATAATTAATTGGTCTGAGTTAACAAAAAATGCCACCTACATACCAGATGGGACTGCCGTAGGTGAAAATGACATTTTTTCAGACCTTTTAAAATCACTAAAAGGTATTGAAACTATGCCAGAAAATTTGGATTATGATGGTGAAATTAGCAAACTTGATCGTTACTTACAGGATCTAAATCAAAATTTAGATTCAAGAATAATAAATGAAAAAACCAAAAAATGGCGTTTTAGAGAATGGAAGGGAGATTTAGGTATTAGGCAGGTCATAGAACCGAGATTAGTGATCGAGAAACCTGGCAGAAAAGGATACACATTAGATGTGTGTATTGGAATTAGGGGGTTGCAGTTCGTAATTTTCAAAAGGGGCCTTTACTGCGAAAAATTATATGAAATGATGAATGATAATTTTTCATACTACTATTGGCAGGATTACCAAGACCATTACCCACTTTTCGATAGATACGTGATCTGTGAACGAGAATTGAATGGACCAAAATTTCCGGAAAATGTAAAGAGTGTTGAAAGAATGGATTCTGTAGTGGTGAAATATAGTGACAATTGGAAAGAAACTGCCATTATACATATTGAAAAGATTTTGAAATTACTAGACGGGCTTTGACAGAGGATGTCGTCGTTGTAGATCAATTAATTTTTGAACCGTGCAGGAAGCCTTCCTTTCTCTTCAAGTGGTTTCAGCACTTTCGGTGTTAGCAGTTGAACCTCTCTGTTTTTTGCGACCAAAGAAAGGATGTACCACCCAATTGACAGTATTGGTGTCGAAACCAATATCGTCATTCCGAACCACATGAACAAATTATCACTGGTAGATTCCCAGTACCACCACCCGACAGATACAACGGTGACGATTAGAAATATCCTAGATGCTTCACTGGGAGTCTGCCAACCTCTGTGGTCTATGCGAGGAGCAAACAACCAATCTAACCATTTCATGAAGGCTGTTTCCCGAATACGTTAATGAATGAGTGTTTATTTCAACCGGATAGTTAAATTTCATTCCATGTTAGCACGAATCCCTGCGATGATGAACGCACTTGAGCGGACTGCTGTTTCAGTGACGATTGATGGGCGAACTGAGCGGGGACTAACAACAAAATTGGTTAGGTGGAGACTCCTAGGGGTCTTATGCAAGCAGCCATGGCACCTCTAACGCCACCGCCTAATGATTTGGCTCTTGCATCCAAGTCATCTCCTTGGAGCGTAATTTGGAGGATGCTAGGAATTGTATTGCTGTTATACATAATAGTGCAGACCATGGTATTATCTTTATTCGGATTGATTGAAGCAGACGGGGGAATTACCGTCGTATCTATGATATGCTCAATTCCCTTACTTCTACTATTCATATTCGTACGCAGACCAAAATTAACACACGTAATGATGGCCTCGCCGTATGAGTCTGGTTCAACACAGCATTTACTACCCGATTCAAGAGTCCTCATAACCCCGATGCCAACAATGTTCTCACATCACTTAATCAAGGATTCACCACCACTAGAAATGCCACCAACGTCGACGCTATGGTTTGTATTTTCACTCACTGTGATTACTGCATTCCTCGGTCTTCTGCCAGCTATGTTGAGTGATGATCCGCTTTGGATCATTCTCGCAGTGCTGGTTGGAGTACCAGCTTGGTTATTCGGTTTTTCTTTGCCAGTACATGCATGGTGGGCATTTTCCACACGCCACTTTCAGTTGATGACAACAAAAATCGAGGGCGAGAAGATGCTGATTGCTGGGATGCTATCTACATTCCCAGCAATTGTAATCAATTCCTTACTATTTCCATTGCTCTTGATTTTGATAGGTATTGAATCAATGAGCCCAGGTTCAATTGGCGAATTTTTGATACTGACTGTAAGCGCTCCAGTCGGAGAGGAACTGTGCAAAGCTGCTTTTGTTTTGAGCCTGTACAAATTAATTGACTCACCAAAACGAGGATTCCAAATTGGGTTTTCTGTAGGTCTTGGCTTTGCATTGCTTGAAAATCTACAATACATAATGGGATCATTTAGTGGACTAGCCTTTACTTACTCGATTACTACAGTAGTTCGAGGTATTGGTTCCATACCAGGTCATGCATTGTGGACGGGCCTTTCTGGAGTTTCAATAGGATGGTACTTATGCACAAAACGCGGGGTAAGTGCAAAACATGTTTCAAAAACGGATAGTACAAAATGGATAGTTTTTGATGGTGAATCGGGTCAAGTGGTCAACACGCAAAGAGAACTCAGTACAATGGGTAAAACAATACGTGGATGGTTATACAAACCTTATGACAAGGTCTGGAGTTTACCAAAAAATCCTGTGACTGGAATCGGATTAGCCATCCTAGGACACGCTATGTGGAACGGGAGTAGTTGGTTTGTCTCCTGGCTTTTTATCGAAACCGATATTGTAATACAAATTATTGCTAGTTTGTTTTGGATTGGCGTAATGATTGTTACTCTGTGGGTTATAGGAAGAGAAATATTGGCTGCAGTAATGCATCTACCGTCATGATTAATATCCTCTTTAACCACTTTTTTAGAAACAAATACAGGGATAAGGTATAGACGTAGATTCCCGTCGGAGTGGATTGGGGAGACACATGATTGATGTCATGGAGCCTGGCTTAACCCAAGGTAATCTTATTGTTACCATAGGTATTGTTGGCGTATTAGTCTTCATCTCTGAAAGACATCGGGTTTTAGACAGAACTGGTGTATATGCCGCAGCTGCACTTGGAATTACGGTTGGTGCATTAGGCCATTGGACTTGGTTAGTAATTCTTCTTGGCTTCTTAGGAACAGCCCACAAAGCAACAAAATGGCGATTTGAAGAAAAGGCTGAGAAGGGTCTCTCAGAATCGAGTGATGGTCACAGAAGTTGGGGTAATGTCGTTGCTAATGGTGGATTACCCGGTCTGGTAGCAATTATAGCATTCTTATTAGACGATCATGAGAACGGGTTGTGGGTTTTCTCAGCAGCGGTATCAGTTGCTGCTGCTGATACATTTGCATCAGAAATTGGCTGTTTGGACAATAGGGTCAGAATGATTACAACACTGAAGAAATGCGAACCTGGTTTAAACGGTGGATTTTCTCCAAATGGTCAGTTTGCAGCATTAGCAGGTTCAACGATAATTGCATCTCTTGCCTTTTTCTCAGAGCCCAGCATCACTAAGGCTGCAATCGTTGCTTTAGTCGGATGGCTTGGATGCCAAGTTGATAGCATTCTTGGGGCGGTTCTAGAAAACCGAGGTCTGATGACAAAGGGTACTGTGAATGCCGCTGCAATTACCTTCGGAATTTTGGCAATGTGGTGGTACATAGGATTACCACATCTATGATGTGGGTTCTTCTACTCAAAGTGCTTGGGTGGGTTCATGCAGAGGAGACTTTTGTCAGCATTTGTGCTTCTTTGTATATGTATACCTTTAGTCGAACCACTAATCTCAAACGCTTCCGGTGAAGACGATATCTACGAACCTGGGTACGTTAGATGGGAAGGGAATCAATTACACCGAATATATCTGAGTGGAGCAGAGGGTGATGTTAACCTAACAAGAGACTACCAAGCAGCGTCCATGGGCAGTGCACAATTACAACTTGGACAAAGCGTATCAATAGGGCAATTATCAATGCCACCTCTAGAAATGGGCTTCAACGGCTCATTCGAGATTTCGACATTCATTGCAGGTTTTGTTCAGGCAGGTACAGGATTTCCGCTTGCTCAATGTCGTACAAGCAACCCAGTAACTATTGATACCCAAGTGCAAATTGGTGATTTCACCTATTTCGGAACCGTTACCGACTTCGTTTACAGATCTGCGGGTGAAGCGCACAATTTGTCCACTCAGGTTGAAATTGAAAACATAAGCGCAAGACCAGGGGATGTGATTACTTATTCGATGACTGCCTCTACTACATGTCCTTACAGTATAAGTCTGGAGTGGGGAGGTAGTGGTGAATATAGTGGTGGAATTGTAATCAAAGGAGATCTATTTTCTCCTGTTGTCGAGGTTACAGTAGACGATGCAAGACTCGCCCACATCCAAATGGTTGCAACCCTGCCCTGGGGATTTGAGGATTTAGATAAAGACTTCACGGGACTGAACATATTCGGTCCAGTTGAGCCAGATGAGGAGCGAGTTTTTGATGACGACCTCAGAGTTGAAGCGTTCACGGCGACCAGTGAAAAGTATCCTCGGGATGATGATTTAGGAAGACCATCTACAGTATGGACAGGAACCAATCCCCTACCCGCTGGCGATAATGTGCTGATTGTGTGTCTTAAGACAGTAGACACAGGAATTTACGGCACAGCAGGTGATAACTGCGACCATGAGGGAATAATAAGATTCAATGTTGAAGCAGAGGAAGAGCCCATAGCAAGCGCATTTTTGTGGTTATCAATATCTGGTTTTATGGCAGTCATCGCTTACTTAATTTCACAATTAAGACAAGGTTTACTCCTGCCGCCGCCTCTTATGGCAGCCTTGGTTGTAATGGCAATTTTGATGATACCTCTAGCCAGTACAATACCCGACTTGGGTGGTGAATCAATCATCGAAAGTGATGCTCGTTCTCCGTCTTTCATTCTGCATCAAAACGGTAATGGCTCGGTTTCGCTTGATGATTTACTTCAGGACAAATCAGCGGTCGTAATAGGGATAACACTTCCTGCATCCTCAAACGCTGTTGACCAAAGCAAACAATTGGAGAATGTTGCAGATAGGCTAGGTGACGATGTAAGTGTAGTACAGGTCGTTACAGGAGAAAATGTTAGGATGGATGATTTGGAAATAATCGCAAACATTACCAATGCTACTTGGCCGATACTCATTGACGATGGCGAAAGTAGATTTGCTCAAAGAATGCCACATGGGGTTTCAGATTCTATCGTAGTAATCGATTCGTCAGGACATATAGCTTTCAGCGCAGCGAGGACAGCAAGTTCAGAGGATATTATAGACTCAGTAGAAGAGATAGGCTATGGTGGACAACAATCTACCTTCGCAACACTATCATTGTTTTGGGGTCCCGGCCTTGCAATGTTACTGGTCGCCCTACCAAGAAAAAAGTATGAGGTACCGGAGGAACCTCTCATCCCTGGATCACTGTGGGGAAGTGTTGCACTAGCGGGAGGAATAGGGTTCCTTATGGTCAACATTGCTCCGATGGTTATGTCAATAATACCAACCGACAATGATGTCAGAACATGGGTTGACCTTGGTTTATTGTTGTGGTTTGTTACAGCAGCGATTAGGGCAGCAATGTCTGGGACTCCTAAAGAAATTCAGTTCATATCTAGTGGAATGCATAAGATGTATTCCGACGCATTTAGAAAATGGAGAGATGTTGAAGACGTAGAACGGGATCTTCTAATCGGATTCTGGATGGGGTGGTTCATCTGGTTGGCATTCCCTGCTACACTAACTCAAGGCGTTGTTGCTACTACATTGAGCGGTGGATTTGGTTACTTACTAGGTCCATTACTCCTTTTCATCCATACGATTACAGCTGGTGTTTTGACTCTAATAATCAGATTTGTTGCTTCATGGGGAGGTCCGATTTCTAGAGCATTTGGTTCATTTGGTTCAAGACCATTTTCACAAGCATTAGGCTGGGCGCTAATTCCAATTTCCCTGTGGTGTCTTCTGAATGGAATGTTCCACGCTAGCAACATCGGAATACTGAGTGTTTTCAATGGCTAACAGAATAAGTAGAGATCACGTTCCTTTTCCGATGCCAGATAGACCACACGCGCTATCTCAAGAGTGGAGGAATCTAACCTTCATGCACTGGGAGGTTGACCCGAACAAATTGAAACCATACATCCCAGATGGGTTAGACTTGGATTATTTTCAAGGGAAGGCATATGTTGGGACAATCCCGTTTATGATGAGAAATGTTAGACCAAGATTTCTTCCTGCCGTGCCCGGAATATCCACTTTTCCAGAATTCAACATTAGAACCTACGTTACAAAAAATGGAATACCAGGAGTTCTGTTTATCACACTAGATGCGCAGAGTAGGATAACTTGCTGGCATGCACCAAGAGCATACGGTCTACCTTACAGGTATGCAAAATGTAGCCTTGAAACTAATCAAGATACTTACAAATGGAAATCACAACGTAAAACTGATGGAGCAATACTAGAGGGTGAATGTAAGATAATTGGACCTGAAATGATTGCTCAGAGAGATTCTTTGGAGTACTTCCTTTTTGAGAGATATTCATTATATACAGAAAAAAATGGAAAGTTACACATGGCTTATACATTGCATGAACCGTGGAAATTTCACAATGCAGAGGTCCGAATAACCAACAATAGTCTAACCGAATCATACGCACTAGGAATTAATGTCCTTGATCCTGAGTACATTCATGCATCAAGGGGTGTAGAAGTAATCACATGGCCTATTGAGGAGGTAAATTCATGATTGATAGAGATTTTTTACTTCTTGATGGAGATTGTGGTTTATGCCATAGACTTGCGACATTCATTGACAAGCGGCCAGCGAATGGGGTGAACATAGGATACCGTCCAATCCTCTCTGAAGACGCACAGCAAATTATTGCAAAACTACCAAAAAAGCAACAGGATGCTGACTCGGTATATTTGATAAGAAACGGAAAGTCATACATCCGTTCTGCAGCAGGGATTCGCTGTTTGCTTTACATGAGATGGTATTACAAAATGTGGTTTCCACTACTTTGGCTGATACCTTTCCCGTTACGTGACTTAGGCTACAGAATAATTGCAACATATCGCCATAAATTCTTCAAGCGTCCCACTGAGTGTTTATTTCGTGTTGACTGATAAAAAAATCGATTTCAATGGGTTAATATAACCCCCCAATCATTATCATAAGTATGTTTAGCAAACAAGAAAATTTGATGTTGATTGAAGAAGAGTCTGGTTGGAATCAAATTCCATGCCTTGAATCGGCCCTGTTAGAAGAAAGACCTTTGGACGATTGCTTTGGTGAGGGAGGATTGCCTGTATGCTATTGGCCAAGAGATTTTGGCAATCATTGCTGTAATCATTGGCTGATTATTGATTTGGACTTCCTATACCATCATCCCAGCGAGTTTTTTCCACGGTTTGAGGAAATTATTAGGCACTGTAAGAATTTGAAAATCGTAACCATTTGTGGTTCTGCTGCACAGTTGTCATATTTTGGAATAACAAGTTCAAGAGGTAAGAACAGTGCTAAATTTGCATCTTATATTGTAGGTATTAATTCAATGCGAAACGCTGGACCAATTGTGGTAGAAACCAAGGCAGTTCTTGGAAGAGGTCCTACAAAGGATATAGTTCATCACAACTATGTGTAGTATTAGCGGATATTGTGTGGTTGGACAAGAAATGCTTCTGATCATCAGAAATACGTAAAATGGCGCCGAGAGGGAGATTTGAACTCCATTTTTGGCCTATTTACTCAAGAATAAATATAATCAATTCTCATTTTGTTGATAGACCTGATTGCCGCTATGATTAACGTGATCCATC
>PBGS01000023.1 GCA_002720115.1 Methanobacteriota archaeon | reverse complement strand
CGGCTTGACTAACCCTTTGCATCTCAGAAGCAGATTGCCATACATCCTGTGCTTCTACGTGTTTTACAACAGGAACATACAGTCCTCTATCTGTTTGGGTTGCAATTCCTAAATGTACTGCATCGTGTCTAGTTACTACTCCCTTTTCGTCATCAAATAGAGCATTACAGACGGGGTTTTCTCCTAGGGCCTTAACGAGAGCCTGCATAATGAATGGCAAATATGTCAATTTTGGTTGTACATCGCTACGTGTGGAGTTCAGATGAATTCTAAGCTCGTCTAAATGAGTTATATCTACCTCTTCAAAGTAAGAGAAGTGAGGAATGGTTGTGTATGAAGCTGTCATACTTTCTGAAATCTTTCTTCGCAATCCAATAACTGGAACTTCAGTTGTTCCAGTTTGGGCTGTTCGTGCTGGACCTGCTGCTGCAACAGGGCTTCCTGCATCTTTCCAGGAATCTAGATCAGCATGCGTAATTCTTCCAGCAGGTCCGCTTCCTGAAACCGCTCCCAAATCTATTCCACTTTCGCGAGCACGCTGGCGAACCGCAGGCGAGGCTAGTGGTCTAGCGCCCGGTGCTGCTACCACCACAGGGGTTGGAACGGTTGCTGGCTTTGCTTCAGGTTCTGGTTTTTCTGTAACGGGTTCAGGTTCTTTTACAGGTTCTTGTTCAACAACTTCCTCTACTGGTTCAGGTGTATCTTCGGCCGGAGTCCCTTCCCCTTCTGTTTCGAATTCTATACAGACTTGTCCTACCGCAAGAATTGTTCCCGGCTCTCCAACAATAGATTTGACAACACCGTCTGTGGGTGATGGNATCTCTACAGTTGCCTTATCCGTCATAACAGACAGAATGGGGTCGTCTTCCTTTACGGTGTCTCCTACCGCAACCATCCATTCAACAACTTCTCCCTCTACTACTCCTTCTCCGATATCTGGCAGTTTGAATGCAAATATTCCCATGTTTATGCCTCCTGTGTTTTCTTTATAGCCTCAGCAATCCTCTCTGGGCTCGGCAAGTAATCCCACTCTGTTGTATGAGGGAATGGCGTGTCCCAGCCAGTGACTCTGATAATTGGAGATTCTAGATGCCAAAAACATCTCTCTTGAATAGAAGCGCTCATTTCAGCTCCGAAACCACTAGTTTTTGGAGCTTCATGAACAATAACACATCGTCCAGTTTTCTTGACAGAATTAACGACTGTATCTCTGTCCCAAGGAAGTAGAGTTTGAAGATCGATTAATTCAGCATCAATACCACTGTTTTTGATTCCCTGCTCTGCAACATGGACCATTGCTCCCCATGCTATTACGGTGCATGCAGAACCTTCCATGACAACCTCGGCCTGCTCGAGAGGTATCGAGTAATATCCGTCCGGCACATCTGCCTTAGGATGCCCTTTCCACGTCGGTACATTGTGCGGATCACCATAGAATGGACCTCTATAGCAGCGTTTTGGCTCAAAGAAAATAACGGGGTCGTTCGATTCGATTGAACTTGTCAATAGCCCTTTAGCGTTGTTTGGGTTTGAGCAGTAAACTACCTTCAAACCTGGTGTATGAGTGAATTGAGATTCCGGACTTTGAGAGTGATGATGTCCACCCTTTATTCCTCCTCCAGCGGGAGTTCTGATTGTTACGGGCGTAGAGAACTCTCCTCCGGAGCGATGCCTTAGTTTCGCAATTTCGTTTACGATTTGGTCGTATGCAGGGAAAATGTAGTCTGCAAATTGAATTTCTGCAACAGGCCTCAATCCGTTTAGTCCCATTCCGAATGCTATAGCGGCAATGCCTCCTTCTGCTAGGGGTGCGTCAAACACTCTGTGGGCACCATGTTTCTCTTGAAGACCATCTGTAACTCGGAAAACTCCGCCAAAATAACCTACATCCTCTCCGAAAATTACGACATTATCATGCGAGTTTAGCATGTTGTCTAGTGCGCTATTGAGTGATTCAATCATGTTCATTTCTGTCATTAAATCACCTCACTTACCAAGTTCCTCTCTTTGCTCTTGAACATGCCAAGGAACTTCTTCGTACACTTCAGTAAATATTGTTGAAGCAGGTGGGAATGGGCCATTTGCTAGGTCTCCAAAAGTGCATGCCTCTTTGTATGCCGCCATCACTTCGGAGTCGATTTTTTCTCGCAATTCCTGGTCTTTTTCCTCAGACCATGCTCCTATGCTGATTAAGTGCTGTTTGAGACGGTTAACCGGATCCCCGCCAGGCCAGCATTCGAATTCATCACCGGGACGATACCTTGTAGGGTCGTCAGATGATGAGTGAGCACCGGCTCTGTAGGTGTAGACTTCTATGTAGGTTGCACCTTTGCCGGCTCTCGCTCTCTCACGAGCCCATTTTGTGACTGAATATAGTGCTAAGAAGTCGTTACCATCAACTCGCAGTGAAGGAATATCATAAGACAGGCCTCGAGCAGCAAAGTTCATTCCCCCTGTTGCCAAGTTTTTATGAGTGGATATAGCCCACTGATTGTTTACAACATTCAATATTACTGGTGGTTTGAAGACAGATGCAAAATTCAATCCATAGTGGAAATCCCCTTGCGCGCTTGTTCCATCTCCTAGCCAAGTGATTGTGGCTTGGTCATCACCCTTGTAGGCTGATGCCATGGCTACTCCAACAGCTTGACTGAATTGTGTACCAACAGGGCTAGAGATTGATATGAAATAACCTTCTTTCCAAGAGTAGTGTACTGGCATTTGCCTTCCTCTGATATTGTCCTCGGTGTTTCCTATGCAATGACATATCATGCTGACCATGTCTCGGCCTCTAACAAATTGCGCCCCAGGCTGTCTGTAAGAGGGAAAAATCCAGTCAGTGTCATCAAGTGCCATAGTTTGTGCTATGGCAACTGCTTCTTCACCGAAAGAACGCATATAGAAAGACAATTTTCCTGTCCGTTGCATTTTGATCATTCTGTCATCAAATATTCGCAAACGCATCATCATTTCTAAGCCGCGTATCAATTCCTCAGCATCCAATTCAGGATTCCATTCTCCAGATGCAGAATTATCGTCACCTAGAACACGGATTAAGCCATGTGCATGTTGAAATGTATCTTGTGCTTCACACCCAATCGGGTCAGGCCTTGTCAGGTCTCCCGGTTGTTCTTTCCATTTTCCTCCAAAATCAGCCTTATCACCAGGTCTGAATGGCGCGTCAGGTACATTGTAAGTCTCCATAGACCTCTTTTTGTTCCCCGACATACTACTCCTCACTCCTTTTCGGTTCTAAGCCTTGCTGATGCTCTAGCGAGCAGTTCACCAGCCTTGTAGGAAGATCTCACAAGTGGCCCACAAGCCCAACCAAGGAAGCCCATATCCTCAATTTGCTCGCTCCACTCGTCATATCTAATCGGTTCTGGGAATCTGTCGACTGGTAGGTGTTTCGGGCTGGGCGCTAGATATTGGCCTATGGTAACCAAATCGACTCCAGCATCCCTTAGCAAGCGTAGTGCTTCTGTGATTTCAGAATCGGTTTCTCCTAGTCCTACCATAATTGATGATTTTGTCAAAATATCGGGTCTGAGTCTCTTAGCTTCTTTCAGTATACCAATTGACTGGGCAAAATTAGCTCTCCTATCCCTGACTTTCATATCTAATCTGGGTACACATTCCACATTGTGGGCAAAAACATCTAATTCCAATCCAACGAGGAGATTGGCCAGTGCAGAATGATCTCCTGCTAGGTCGCTGCAAAGTAGTTCAAGGCTTACATTTGGGGAATTCATTCTGACAGCCTCGAGACATTTTCTGTAATGAGCAGCCCCACTATCTGGTAAATCATCTCTATTCACTACAGT
Organism: Methanobacteriota archaeon; assembly: GCA_002720115.1. GTDB lineage: Archaea > Thermoplasmatota > Poseidoniia > Poseidoniales > Poseidoniaceae > MGIIa-K1. Next base: position 42,709 of record PBGS01000023.1, on the reverse strand, counting down.
AATTACGGCGTGGTTGAGATCCATTGTCGCAACTGCGTCGGCTAAATTTTGTGGTTCATTTTCGTCCAAAGGCGGGGGTACTTTGACAGACCCAACTGCACAAAATTTGCATGTTCTAGTACATTCTTGGCCAGCAACCATGAATGTTGCATCCTTGGCAGCCCAACATTCGTGTATATTTGGACAGCGGGCTTCTTGACATACAGTGTGTAGAGTTTTGTCTGTAACAGTGCTTTTGGTTTCGTTGAATTTACGTTGTAATTCGCCTGTAGGAAGGCGTGTGCGAAACCAGTCAGGAAGGCGTGATCTTGTCTTTGCCATCCGCAATTTCCTCACTGTCACGGTACGCCCCCCTGTTCATCCCGAAGGGATGGGGTGCAAAAAGCATGGGTATGGGGGTTTACGAGCATTCAAGGCCCTAATCCTCCACGGCATAGCATGCGAGTAGCCGTTATAACAGGGGGCGCAAGAAGGATTGGGGCCACGATAGTAAGCTCTCTCCTAGATGACGGATGGGCGGTCATTGTCCATTGTAACCGGTCACTTACTCAGGCAAAGCAGTTGATACAAAGAGGAAATGGTGCAATAATTTCAGGAGATTTATCAAATGATGATGACTTGTTCAGAATAATCGAGGAAATTGATGACCATGATCTAGTGAAACAATCCGGTGGAATTGACCTTTTAATCCACAACGCATCAATTTACAATCAAGAAGATTTTACTACTGTTACGCCTCAGGAATTACGCAGATTTTCAGCAGTTCATCTTGACGCTCCGTTTTTCTTAACCCAAGGACTTGCTCCTAAGATAAAGGCAAAGAATGGTAGTGTGATTGGTATAGTTGACACGAGTACCAACCAAGCTTGGCCAGAATTGTCCCACTACACATCTACAAAGGCAGCACTCAGACAGTTACTGCTAAATTTGGCTGGAGAATTAGCCCCCGAGATTAGAGTTAATGGTGTAGCACCTGGGGCAATACTCGCCGCTCCTTGGGAAAAAGAAAGGTTTGAAGAAGTCCTGAAAAGAGTGCCATTAGGAAGAGCTGGGAAACCAGATGACATTGCAAACGCAGTGAAATTTTTGGCAGATGCAGATTATATCACTGGAGTTATTCTACCTGTTGACGGTGGTTGGTCTCTAACTTGAATGGTGCAGGGGGTGAGATTTGAACTCACGAACACATCGTGACCGGATCTTAAGCCCGGCGCCTTTGACCACTCGGCAACCCCCGCTTATTTGGTGGGCGTGGCTAGGAATTAATGAATCAGTCGGGCATATTTGCGTCTGAAAAACCTCGTGAGCATGGAATCTCCACAATTATATGCTATCGAACTCTGTGTTTAGACATGGGCAAGCCGGCTATAGTGGCGCTTACATTTATCTTCGTTTTTTCGATACTAGGCTACATCGCTCTTGACTTTGATTCCAAAGAACCACAAAATGAGTATTTCACCTGTGACAATGGTGAAAAAATTCCCTTAGAATTACAAAATAATGGTTTTGAGGATTGTTTAGATAGTTCTGATGAGGATGTAATCGACCATTCAAAACATCTTCATGCAGACCCGATTTTGGAGGCTATCTTAGTAGAAATAGAGGGTCAAGAATTCATTACAGGTAATGTAATTCATGACCATCCTATGGAAGTACGAATAAATTGGGTTATGCAATCTGCCGAAGGAATCGCAAGTGGAAATAATTTAGCAACTGATATGAATGGAACATGGGTTTTTGACATTAATGTAGAAAATAGGAGTGAAGAGATTACTCTCACATTTAGAGCCCACAATCTGCCTGAAGACACATGGTCTGATAACATAACCATAATCATTCCAGCAGATTTGGTAAGTGGTTGTACTGACAATGCTGCAAATAATTTCAATTCAAATGCTACAATTGATGACGAAAGTTGTGATTATGATTTGGATAATGATGGTGTTTTGGATAGTAACGAAATCGGAGGTTGTACTGACGAGTCTGCAAATAATTACAATTCTGAAGCAACAGACGAGGATGGTAGTTGTCAGTACGAGCAAAACTCTAACGAAACTGTAGAGAACAGTCCTCCAAATTGTGATATTGGGAATGACTTGACTACGGAGGTAAACCAATTGGTGTACCTAGACGCTACTAGTTCTACAGATCCTGACGGTGAAACGCTTCAGAATCCTTCATGGCAAATAGTCAATAGTCCAGAAAATAGTACTGCTCAGGTAGTAAACCCATCAAGTCTAATGGCAGAATTTACTCCTGATTTGGTTGGAAATTACACAATCGAATTTTATGTTGACGACGGCGAGGAATATTGTAAAGATACGATCGTTGTGACTGCAGAAATCACAATTCCTGAGATTACTCCATACACGATTATGTTGTCTCTTACCAATGGCACAGAGATGACCGATATCACCTTCTCAAGTATTGGCGGTCATATTTCATCTATGGAAATTCATCCTGAACTACCTGAAGGCTTGTTATTTGATAACCAGTCAGGAAGAATCAGCGGAACTCCCACAGAGATAATTCAAGAGACAACATTCACAGTATTTGCTAACAACAGCGCAGGTTCAGGGACTGCTAGTGTTACATTGACTGTAATCGAATTGGGCTACAATGCCACAGATTTAGCTCAATTTTGGTTAGACTTTTTCCAGTGTCAATCAAATGTGGACAGGCCTTATGTTGACGATCTTACGACCTCTAACCAAGATAATCATCAATGTGAAGTTTCAATTACACTCAACGAAACACACCTGATAATAGACACAAACGGGTTGCCAAATCACGATTTTGAGTCAACATTGGCATGTTCTGGTGGNGGGCAATGTGCTACAGCTCAATCATATACGTGGTCGATACCGAGACATCCAGTAAATGACACAACAGGCGGACATGATAGCACAAATTGTCCTGAAGCAAATGGCGACAAAGAGTGCGCTCCAGAAAGAGGATCTGTTGCGGTTTCGATTAATGGGGTTCCTATCTACGGTCCAGAGGACGGTCCCGGTGGGGATGCCGTCGCTTCACATCACGGGGTCTACAATGAGGATAGACAACCAATTGAATTGGGAATCTGTCATGGTCATGCGGCCCAAGGTGGAACATATCATTACCATGCGGACGGTAATTGTATGCATTGGCATCCTGCTGAAGGCGAGTCTATAGAAAATGATTATGATGATTCAACAATTCAAGCAGTCGCTCAAAACACCAATTACGGCAATCATTCGAAGGTCATTGGTGTTGCCTTTGATGGCTATCCAATTTACGGATTTTGGGGCTATGATGATGGAATGAACATAGTGGAAATGAAAAGCTCATACGAATTGAAAGAAGGAGAAACTGGATACAATGGTATTGATGATTACAAATACACCGAAGGTCTTGGTCATCTCGATCGATGCAACGGCCATTTCGGCCCCACTCCTGATTTCCCTCAAGGAATATACCATTATCATACAACAATGCAAAACGGCAATGGAGAGATGGGATTCCCTTATTTTCTGATTTGCTACCATGGAGAAGCGGATATGTCGAGTGATACCGGTGCTGGCCAAGGAGGCGGAGGCGGTACAAATTGCGATGGTTATGGCGAGACATGGGGCCCGGGAATAGGGCCGCCTCCTGCGGGTTGTGGAGGNCAAGGNTCNCAGTCTATGATNACTACATTATCCACAAAAATGGTNATAAATCCATTATCTTTNATAATCATTGGTCTATTCTTAGCGGCGGGTTTTTCATTTTGGAGAAACTTAAATCACCCGTAGGGTGACTCCAAACACACACAATGAATCCAAAACGGTTTAACACTCTAAACCAGACGGAATACTGATGCGCATGCTAAAATCTCGGGTTGTCCCATTCGTCGTGCTGCTTATGTTGCTCGCTTCAACAATGCCTGCAGCGGAGTATGAATTACTTGAAGAGAGTACTTCAGTAAAGCGGACTCCTGCCAATCTCGAGACATACAACCTCTTCCTTGGCGAGGAAGGAGATTCTGGTGGCGATGGTTCTCTTACCACACAAGAACCCGATGGTTCTCACAAAGAAGCTAGCATTTTATCTGGTGTCGATTTCCGCTCCAATGACTTGATTAGTGACTTGAAAGTTTATGGGCAAGGCAGNGCTACTGAAATTCACCTATACGTCTATTTACAATTCAAAGGTCAAGAACAGTCTACTGCAGACCTCACTTTTACANTAAANGCTGTNGGTGGAGCTACATACACCGAAACAATCTCGCTCGACGATCCTTGTACTAGTGGCTTCTTTAACAGCGATTGTTCATGGACCCTTAACGAAGTATTCTTCGATGTCCCGGAAGATGGATTTACAATCGACAAGGGCGCACAACTACGACTTCAAATCGACGGTTCAGCGTCTTGTGAAGGGCAGCAAGGTGGTATTGGACAAGGCGGTGAATGTGAAGTCCTAATCGCTTATGGAGATGTAGAGCAAACAAACGGTTTTTCGAGAATTTCACTGAAAGCCAATGCATTGGCAGATTCGAGTGTAAAAGTTCACGCTCCGGGAGGAATCTGGACCGACGCTGAGCAATTGGAGTGGTCACCTAATCATCGACAAGAATACAGAACGATTCAGTTCTCTGTAGATGTTAGAGACGCATTTGGTAGGGAAGACATCAACTCAGTAAATCTAGTCCTGACAACACCTTCAGGAACTAATACTGTTTTTGACAAAGAAATGGACGAGGATTTACGCCTTGACAACAATGGTTTGGTTGGTAACTACACCTGGACCTATGATGCAGGTATTGCCGCAGGTAAGTACAACCTATCTCTGGAGATAACAGATGTACAGGGCCACGTAGTTGTATATCGCCACCCCGGTATCGAGTTCCTTGAATATGGCATGTTCTTGTCATTGCCTGTCGACCAACCCGATACAATGCTAATTGCACCGGGACAAACAAGTGCAGTGCAATTCATGGTAGAGCATACAGGTTCTGCTGGAGTTCAGATGGACGTTGAATTCGATTTGTATACCTCACTGCCTTCTTCTTGGTCCGACCCAATTTGGGATCAACCAGCAGGCTATTCATTATCAGGTGGAGGTTCGTTTGCGATAGCAATTCTTAGTATAACAACCCCAGAGGGCGACCTATCAACAGCACCAGATAGAATAGAGGTGTGGGCTAGAGGATTTGTAGAGAATGATGATAATGTAATTGAAGAAGTCGTTGTTGAGAAAATAACGCTTGATGTGGAAGAAGTNGGCGTATTTGCGCCACCAAGGTTAGACGTATTCGAGGATGTTGAAAGACAACTTCAGATTGCNGATTCCAACAGGCCGGAAGCATTTGATGAGTCGGTCTCACATTACATCGATTCTGATACAGTAGGTTCTGGTGAACCATTCTACATCGACTTGTTCAATGCAGGTTTTGATACTGATACCTACAGGCTGAAAGTCGAAGATGCACCAAGCTCTTCATGGTCTTACACCTTTATTGATAATGACACAGGTACTGATCTAGTTACTGAAGGGCCGTATGCAATCACTCCTGACATTGGCTCTCATGAAATAATGCCTCTAAGGTTAGACATATANCCNCCAACAAATCGAGATGATGTTGACATTGGACTTTTCACCATAATCTGTTACAGTGCAGGCGATGACCAACTTTACTCATCAGTATCCTTCACAGTCCACAGAACTTTCGGTATACTTGCGGAGGTTATTGCCGATTCAGATGGCCAAGAGATAGGAACAGTAGGGCCAGTAAATCCCGGTACTGATGTGAGTTTTGACATAAGAATTACAGATAGTACAGATGAAGTTGGAGAAAACACTTGGAGAGTTATATCTCCCGGCAAACTTGACAAAAACACGGACGAGGATACGGGTGATCCATCATATGGTACATGGGACTACTCAATTACCGATGATACAGGAGCAGATGTAGTTGCTATTCAACTAAATTCTGGAGAGACAGGAGATCTTGAGGTCGAAATTGGCCTGCGTGACCAAGTTCTTGCAGGAAACCACACGCTGTATCTACGTGTAACGGAAGAAGTCTCAGAGGGCGAGCCAAGATACTTTGATTTNCCATTAAAAATTGAAGTCAAAGAGGAAGTTCTGCCCGGTCGAATTTTCATTGAAAGAGTAACAGAATTGACACCATTCTTGCCNAATGCGGAGCAGAGCTATGAATTTAGAGTTGAAAATTCTAACAATATTCTGCTGGATGTAATTATCTCTGCGGAGACACTTCCTGATGGTTGGTCTGCAGGGTTTACAACTAGCGGGTCAAGTTTGCAAGGAAACACGATATTACTCAAAATTCAACCATTCTCTACTAGCGAATTCACAATGATTTTGACAGCTCCGGAGGATTTAGTACCAGGTGAGGACGCAGTTGTAATNCTATCAGTCGAACCTGTTGATAGTGAAATAAGTACTGCCCAATTGAAGCAAAGTCCTCAATTNAAGTTTACAACAACATGTGAAGGATTTGACTGTGTTGTNAATTCTGCCNTAAATTTCAACAGTCCGCAAGTTTTAGGTTTGTATGCAGGAATTGTGCTAATCATATTCTTAGCNGTATACAGAAGGGGACAAAGCTCGGCTCGTGAAATGGCATACGTTGAACAGGAGGATGCTTCTTTTGAAACAATGGGTAAGGAGTTGCAAGATATACCAGACCTTGTCACAGACNAAGACGACTTTGATGAAGAAGACGACTTAGAATTGCTTGAAGAGCTTGAGGACATTTGAGGTAGGCTTCAGCACATTTTCTCCCCTACGGGGAGAANAAAAAGGCAATTTTTGTATGAACATTGTTCCATTTCCCTTAAGAGCCTTTGTGGGAACCGTGAAGTTGGTGTCAGCCGTGCGTATGTCCTCCATCCAATCGTCAGCGCGTCCGAAATTGATTAGAGANATCGATAACCAGAAGGTAAAATCGATGAGCCTCGCTCTATTAATGCTATTTTCGACAATTGCGTCTATCGAGTTTGTGTCTTTCGCTGCCCTCGCTTCAACAGACCAAGATGGAGATGGTCTTACTTATGGGCTAGAATACCTCATAAATACTCAACCCAATGATTGGGATTCTGATAACGATCAATTGCCAGATGGTTGGGAGTGGCAATACGGATTAGATCCACTTTCTGCAACCAATGAAGACGGAGCAATCGGTGATCCTGATGGAGATGGNTTCTCGAATTTGCAAGAATATAACTACAAACAGCCTTCAAATTGGGATTTATCATCTACGACAAACGTCTTGGACAATGGAGTGTGGTGGAACGGAACTGTTCCAGTTAACAATTGGGATGAAGAGAATGCTATGCAATACAACCAATTGGCTTGCGGTGATGCCGGTTCTGATGGAACAGGCAGCATCATCTTGTGCGATGAGGACCCTGTTGGAAATATTTGCACAGACGGTTTCGACAATGACAAAGATGGAATGGTTGACTCAAACGATAACGACTTTGACGGAGATGCTGATTGTTCATCAAATGATGATGATGGAGATGGAGTTGCTGACGAAGACCCAGATGGATGGGATACAGATGGAGATGGGATGCCGGACGGTTGGGAGGCTTCAAACGGACTGAATGCAACATCAGCATCAAACGCTGACGGTGCGAATGGAGACCCTGATGGTGACGGTTTAATCAACATCTACGAGTACAGAAACCCCTCATGGACAACAACTTGTGGAGGACAACCATGTTACAGACCCGGTCCTGATGGTTCTTTCACAGAAACGACAACACCCTGTTCACCACATCTGGNAATCGGNCCGGGTGGTTGTTCGACTTTGACAGCAGAAACCGACGGAATCACTACAACAAACCCTCTTGACGCAGACACAGANAACGATGGTCTCAATGACTCCCATGAAGCGTTAACCCTACTAACCGACCCTACTAATGTTGATACNGATGGAGACGGAATAAATGATGGTACAGAGGTTAACGGCCAATATGGCACTCCTCCACAACCCAGCGACCCACGCAATAACAATACTGATGGTGATGCTTTTGACGATGGCGATGAGGACAAGAATGGAAATGGAGTTGTCGATACCAACGAGACGGATCCCACTCGCAGAGAAGACTCTGGAGACTTTGATAATGATGGATTAGAAAATTGGCAAGAAAACCTCTCTTGTACGCTGTGGAATGTGGCGGATACAGACTCAGGAGGTGTCCCTGATGGAGATGAAGCAAACGTTACTCACGGAACAGACCCTTGTGACTCATTAATCAATTTCGCATCGACAATTGTGTCCTACAACGCGGGGACCAGCCAATTNTCTCTTACCGATGGTTCTGGGTTTAATCCAGGTGGCGGTATAGGCTATTACAACAATTCAGGTACCTACACTCAGTTTAGTTATGCTCAAGTTGTAAATGACGTATTGCAGCTTGTGTCAATTTCTCCGCCCGCTGGAGTAACCTCTGTTGAAAGTAGGAATAACTCATGGTGTCATGATATATTTGGAGGTTCTTTCCCAAGTTACTGTGATGATGATTATTCAGATTCTGATGGTGATGGGTTGGCAGACTGGGAGGAAACGCTTGGGGTGTTTGGTTATTTTTCCAATCCAACATTAGCGGACTCAGATGGTGATGGACAGAACGACTTTGATGAAGTCAACACAGGTACAGATCCGCTACAGCCTTGCGATAATACGCTAGATGATGATCTAGACGGATTGAATAACTACTTTGAAGAAACAACAGGATGTGATAATTCTTGGATTGGTATAACAAATGGCAGTCAAGACGCTTGGATAACCGATGCGAATGAAACCGATACCGATGCCGGTGGTGTTCTAGATCGTCAGGAATACTTCGACGGGACAAATCCAGAAAATAATCCACAAGACGATATTTTTCCNGATGATTTCGATGGAGATTCTATTCCAGATGCAGTCGAAAATCAAACCGGCACAGACTGGCGAAACCCGGATACTGACGGCGGCGGAATGATGGATGGAGATGAATGTACAGCAGAGTTCTGGTTTACTGGATGTCAAAATTCACCGTTTGATCCATTTGACCCTTCAGACGACNTAGTTGAAAATGAAATAATATTCTGGGCCAACAACACAAGCGGGACTGTTGATTTGGACAGAGTTCACAGATGGCGATTAAACACTTATGATTTCTACACAGGTGCTGCTTATGGTCTTGAGACTGACATACACGCCTCGGAGGACATTACAATTCCCTACACAAATTTTTCCAACCTCGCATCATCAGCATACTCGAATAGCACAGTTGCATGGAATGTTGATTTCCCTTCACCTTTGACTGCCGGTTCTATCCCCATGTCTGCATATTTGTTCAACATAACTTTCTATTCTGATGCAAGCCTTGTTGTTGGACGCACAAATGACACACACACATACACTGTATCAGAAGGAATATTAGACGCTGTTTGGATTGAAGAGTATGAGTACTGGTTTGATTGGCAGAATCTAGCAGCAAACACAATAGCAGGATCTAACTCTAGTTATTCTACTATTCTTCCCGATGATCTAACAAATCTGTCNCGCCCAGAATCACTTGCATTAAATGTCACAAATGANGTTATCAACAGCGCGGGGGCAACAGATGCTTATTCTAAAGCGGATGCGATTGCTACTTTCTTGAGAGAGGGNAACACAACCTATGATTTCAAACGGAATTACAACGGCAGTGGTGCAGCACCTGGTGCGGACCTAACCTTGGATTTCCTGAGTAGGTCGAAAGAGGGAACCTGCTCTGAATTTACAACAGTCTTTGTTACNATGGCCAGATTAGCAGGNCTCCCCGCAAGATTCGTGTCCGGTTATGCAGGAGGTTCATGGACAGGTAACGGATACGCTGTATTCGGCGCTGATTATGAACAGTGGGGTGAAATAAGGCTCGAAACGACTCAGAGCAGTGGTGGAGATGATTTGGGTTGGGTTCCTTTCGATCCATGTCCGGCACCTGAAGAAATAGAAGTTGTAAACTTGACATGGTCACCATCCTCATTTGACAGAGATGGTACCTCAGAAGTTACAGTTAGTGGGACCTTGCAATACGCTGAAAATGGGACGGGAATACCTGAAATAGACCTATTTGGTTACGTAGTTAGTGTACCAGATGTCGTAAATGTTCCAGGACCTGCNGCATCTCCTTTCAACGTATTTGGAACAGTGTTAACAGATTCTAATGGCAATTTNACCATTAACGGTACAATGGCAGAACCAGTGGCGCCAGGATATGCAAGTATAGTTCTCGAGACAATACGCAGTGGTTATGTTGCAAATGACGGTATCGACCTTGGAGTATTCATCAATATGACGGATGATTCNGTTATCACTCACACATCTCCCGGCCAAGTAGACCAACCGGTGGTTGGAGCTGGTGCAACAACTGCCTTGTCTGGAAAATTGCTGTTTGAGAATAACAATACCAACGGTTCTGGCCTTCTTGGTGACTTGGAGGTTTGGCTTGAATTTACATCCTCTGTGGATGGTCTGACGAACTTATCAGGTGACGTAAACGATGATGGATTTTGGACAATCAATGTTACACTCGATGAACTTGAGACTAAGACAAACCTGTCTGCAATCCTCGGATTTAGCGGCTGGCAAGATAATTCACAATCAGTCGGTGGACCGCAATTCCACTTGAGACCCAGTACCCACACCATTTCTCTGGATGTAAGGGATGCTCCTAATTTGACTGCGACCGTCGAAGGACCCGGTGCTGACAATTCACTTCTAAAAATAGGTCAGCCCGTACACATCAACGGAACTGCTCAGTCTTTCGGAATATCTCCAACATCATTGTCTGGTAATCTATCATTCGGGATGAGAGAGTTAGATGGTGGTGGAACATTTGTTCAACTATTCAATAGGTCAGTTAACGGACCATTTACGATTTCTTACGTACTAGATGTCAATACGACATTTGTTAGGGCTGGAAATGTGGAACTGGAATTAGTTTTCTACCCTGATAGTTTGGAAGCCACTGACTCACAAAACACCTCAGGGACGTCATGGTTCTTGCAGAGCCTTCTACTATTCGATGTACAAGCCAACTCACAATTAAGGGGNGTAGANGTTGGAATTATAGTTCAGGTGTCAGACCACTTGGGNGGACAACTAGATTTGAACCTCACAGGAACCTTCACGTTCGAATTTAATGGATCAACAGTCAACACAACAGTAAATCCAGAGTCGAGTACGATTTNACCAACATTCTCCACCAATTCNAACCTACCGGCTGGAGATTACCCGTTCAATATATCATTCGCAGGAAATGACTTCTTCATGGCATCTAGTAACGCTTCTTCATTGAGGATCATGGGTACTGTGGATGTTACTGTCTCCGTAATTGACGATTGGACCTATCTTGGAAACACAACATGGTTNATTGGAGATATTACAGACAACGTTCTTGGAACTTCTGTTTTGGGTAACGACTCAAGGATTATTGCTCAAATGACCACCCCTGACGGGCAATTATTNGATTTGGCCAATGGTATGTTGAATAATACNACAGGTTCGTACAATCTAAGCATAACAGCGCCTACCGTAATCGCCTCAGGTGTGTACGATATCGAGGTNCTCGCAGACTTTGATTCAGTATCTCCAAGCGGTGGCCCTTACTACGTGTGGGTTGATACATCACAACCACCATCNCCACCATCTGTTCCNTCTACAACNTGGGGCATAGAGTCTGAAGTCAGATTGAGTGGCCAGCCGCCAACCGATGTTATAGCACAAATTAATTCATCAATCGAGTTAACAGTTACAGTAAATGACATTGCTGATAATTCAAATGTTACAGGTTCTACGGTGAATTATATTATGGATTACGGCGGTGCTAACATCTCGATTGGCACTGCGCAAAGCGGCTTAGATGGTAANGCAACCCTGTCATGGAATGTTGCAGGTGTAGANCCTGGACAATACATACTGAGGATGCAAGTCTTTGACGACGTTACTGCACCGAAAACCGCAGGTGCAACAAGATACTATGGCAATTTTACAGAATTGAACATGACGATTCAAGTCCCGTCTAACATAAGAGTCGACTCAATCCCATCGACAATCACTGCAGGTGTGAATTTCCCTGTAATAGGACAAGTAGAGGATGGAGATAATGGTAGTAGAAATCTAACTACNGCAGTAGCGCTAGAAATATTCTGGTTTGATAACCCAGACGAGAAATTAATCAATGGTGTCTTTACGTCAATTAACGGCAGCTTTAACCTATCAGTTCCAACAGATGTACTAAACAATGGGACTTTGAGAGGTGATAGAGAACTGATTATTTCCGTAGTCGAAGATTCTTCGCCATTCTACCTGACAGACTCTAGTAATCACTCAATACTTGTTCAAGGTGTAACNTTGTTTGAGAATATTCAACCATTGAACCCTGTAATAATCAATCGAGGACAGGTACTGAATCTAACATCCCAATTNGTNGAGTCATCNAATATGTTCCAACCTCTNAGTGGNTACAGCGTGGATGTATTATTTGATGAAACGTGGTTACCATCAAACATNACAGATGCTCAAGGCAAAACTAATTTCACGTACACGGTACCNTTCGACCAACCTCTTGGATTGATTACNATCTCAATAATGTACAACGGTTCTTTCGACTTACTTTCAACTCAAAAGAACATATCCACAGTAACAATAAGGTCTACAACAGTCATGGTTGTAGAACCAATTACCGCAAACCCCGTTGCTGGAGATTCCTTCACAATTACCGGCTCAATCGCGAGNGANAACGGGACAGCGTTACAATTGAGGAATGGCAATCCTTTGACAGCTAATGTTTTGTTCACAATAGATGGTGATGCATCAGGGTTTACTCTTTCGGATGGAGTCATACAAGCGAATGGAACTTGGAGTGCAACAATTGCCTTGTCTTCCACTTTTGCAGCGGGTACACATGTTGCTGAAGCTCAATATATACCATCTGTAAATTACTACACTGGATCTAGCGCAAATCAATCTTTTGACAGTAGGGGTTACACAGTTCTGACATTCATTAAACCTACATTGGATGGAGTGAATCAGCCATCACTAAACGACAGAACAGATAGAGGAGATGATGTTAGAACAAGAGTACAATTGATTGACAATACAGGTGCAGCAGTCGTTGGTGCACCGATTACAATCACTCTAAATGGGACCTCTGTTACATCAACAGGAACTACAAACTCTCTTGGTTTGCTGAATTTGAGTTTGACAGTCCNTTCAAACGTGTCTGTTGGATTCCATGATTTGAATGCTGAGTTCGTGGGTACGCCAGGAACTACAGGATTNATTGGAGACAACGCCACNATAAGGTTCGTGGTTCTAGGCCAAACAAATATCAGCATAATTGACAGTTCTAGCAGTATAACCGCCGGGGAAACGCTGTACGTGAACGGAAGTTTGCTGGACGACTTAGGCGTTCAATTGCAAATAGACGGTGTGAATTCGATTGCAGTCGTCTATCTTCTAATTGATGGAGTCCCAGTATCAAGCGTGCAATCCAATGCCGTAGACGGTAAGTTTGCATTTGCATGGGAATCACCTGAAAATATAGAGGCCGGTTTGCATAACATACAGGTAAGTTTCACAGGTGGAAGAGATTGGGTAGATCCTATTGGCGAGGGAGACAGCGCAAATCCAGAATTCTACCACCCAAGCACCGCAAGTGTCAATTTCTCTGTCGCTGTTCCAACTGAAATAGTTCTGTTGACTCAAGGCGGACAGGTGGATAGAGAAGATACTCTGACTGTTCAAGGAAGACTTCTCGACATTGTAGACAATCCGCTACAAGGTGAAACGATTGAGATTTGGCTGGGTGGGTCATTCCTCACCAATGTCACTACAGATGAACTTGGCCAATTTACTGCAGTTCACCCGGTACCTGCTGATGCCATCTTAGGTCCGGTTTTATTGGAAACACGTTTTACAGGGACTAACGAGTACTTACCATCACAGAATAGTGGTACATGGAACATCTTCTCTAAGATTTATGTTGAAGTTAACATCGAAACACCACTTGCTGTTGACCAACTTACGACTATTGACGGGTTTGTGGGAGATAATACATTTGGACCTCTCAGTGGAATGACAGTATTGTTATCCGTCGATAGTGTGTCCATAGGAAACGCGACCACTGATTCAAATGGTAACTTTAGTTTAGTCTGGCAAGTTCCAAACATCTTCGATGATGGAGAGCATGTCCTAGACGCCTCTGTGCCTGCACAAGGCTGGTACCGTGCTGGTCAAAGCAACACCACGTTCTTCTTGGCACACAGAACTGGTATAAGCGTAAACGTTCAAGACAACGATGCAACAAGAGACGACTTTTGGGAAGTTTCAGGTACACTTTATGATCTCGATACTGCCTTCAATGANGGATTAGCTGGNGAGACAATTCTGATATCGTTGGATGGAGTACAAATCGCATCTACAGTCACTTCTATCAATGGAGAGTTTAGTGTTTCAATTAGAGCTGAATCTGAATACTCAAGAGGAAACCATGTTATGACACTGTCCTTCGAAGGAAGCCCGGGCCACCTGCCAGTCTCCATTAATCAGACAGTAGTGGTTTGGTCAGAAGTAACAGTTCACATAGATTCAATCAACGATTATGTTGTTAGAGGGGACGATACAGAGCACAGAATTTTGATAACTGGAAGAGTTACTGAAATTGGTGGGCAAGGTGTATCTATAGATAATGCTGAATTAATTCTTGGCGATGGACAAAATTGCGGAATAGGAGGAAGTGAAGCAAAATGTATCACAATAGACAGCGTAATCTGGAATGGTGGAACTTACACACTGATTGCTACAGCACCAACTTGGATGGAGCCAGGACAGGCTCAGCTCAACGTAAGGACCACTGAAAATTCATCACTGTACTTTAGGTCTGGAAATTCGTGGACTAACTCAATGTCCATTAGGATCGATTTGGAAACCCCATTCGACGTAGAACTTGAACCAATTATNGAAAATGAACAGGAGGTNATTAGCGGTGAAATCTATCTTGTTGCAAAAGANACTGAAGAGGGTGTCAATGATTTNGTAATCACTGTCTATCTAGAAAATTCGTCGAATATCAGACTTGATGAGATGGTTATTGTCACACAAACAAATGATGATAATGGCAGGAAAGGATTTGCAGAATTTACTTTCAACAAAGAGCCACCTTATGGGGACGCATCTGAATACGGCGAATTAACAATAAAGATGTCAATTAATCCAAATTCTATCCTATCGGATGAATCACGCCAAAATTTCAATACAGAATTCAATTCAGGTATCAAACCAGATTATTCGTATGAAGGTGATGGAAGCACTATCCCTTGGTGGTTATATGTTGTTGCGGTTCTAATTATCGGAGCAGCAGTTGGTATAATCATAATGAAAAAGAGGTCTGAGGATGCTGCAAAAGAACTTGCTAATATTTTCTCTTATACAGCTGAATTACTTGCTGCAGGCGATTCAATGAGGGAAGCAATTTTCCAGTGCTATGAGAGTCTAGTCCACGTTTTAATGGGTCGAGGATTCCTTCGAAGAGACTTTGAAACAGTTCGTGAATTCGAAATGGCGATTAGAGCAGCACTGCCAAATCTCTCCGAGGAATCATTATCCTCGTTAGATGCAATTTTCGAAGAAGCAAGATATAGCAGACATGAAATGAGAGAAATGGACAAAGCCAAAGCTCAAGAATCATTGACTAGGATNGTATCAGAAATTGGACAAATTGGTAATGTCCCTAATCGTTAATCACCAAGTGATTTCAAGGACGCCATTTTTCATTGATGCTTTGATTGACTCTAGTTCGGTTGGCAGCGGTAGCTTTCTCTCAAAATTGCCTACCTGTAGTTTTAGAATGCTATGTCCGTCAAGTTCTCCTTTAGATAATTGGATTGAATTTTGATCCGCACCATGCATTGGAATTTTCAATCCTGCTGATGTTCGGTTACCATTTAATTCTTGTATAATCCACTCTAGTCTTCTTTCTGGAGCGATATCAGAGATATGAGATTCCGGAAGTTCCCCTGAAGTTACAAGCATCATTGTATGTCGGTCTCTGACTTCTGAAAGATGGTCTCCTGATAATTCAAACGCAGCATGCAACTCTGTGGGCGATGCATCCAAACCATCG
The DNA here is from genome assembly GCA_002720115.1 of Methanobacteriota archaeon. GTDB lineage: Archaea > Thermoplasmatota > Poseidoniia > Poseidoniales > Poseidoniaceae > MGIIa-K1. The sequence continues at coordinate 26,561 of PBGS01000023.1, read as the reverse complement.
CTAACTGTCTCGATTTGTACCTCTTCCCAATCTTCCATGATACCATCTCCCNAGGTGGAGCATATTGAACCTTTCAGGTATTGATTTCTCTTTTTACCTTTGAAAAGAAACGCTTTGCGAATCTCCCCGAACCGTCTGAGTCTCTTACCTGATTCATCTTTATGTCCGGGGGATAACAAGTTGAGTATGTTCTCTCTAAATTTCTCTTATCGAGTAATGCTATCAGGGCTCTATCACCCATNGCTCNTATNGGTCTTCCCATTGCTTGTAATATTGTATTTATAGCGGGTTGCGAATTTGCGTATCTCCAAAAATTTCCTTNCCCAAATNTATCTTTAATNTAGNTAGAATATGCTTTTTGCAATAGGTTTGGAATTGGATTTTGAATTCCAATGCAAATTACTGTATCCAAAATTCCTCCTGCGTAATCGACACCCTCTGATAGTCTACCTCCAAATACNCCAGCTAANACTATACTTCGATTACCGGGTTTTTTCGACTCGTTCAAATCCGCTTTTAGTGCGCTGATGTCTTGTTTTGACCAGTCCCTAGACTCGATTTCTTTTTTCTTGTTAGGGAGATACAAATCATCCATTATCTCATTCAAGAATTTGTATGATGGGGCAAAAACAGCAACGTTGCCCGGAGTGTTGGCGACCAATGATTGCACATGTTTTTTGATTTTTTCAGTATTGCTAATACCTCTTCCAGTCATTTTCGAGGTCACATCGGTTGCGACTAAGATTGGACGCCTAAATTTTTCAAATGGGGATTTNTGTATAGATTCTCCTCTTATTTTTTTACTTATACCCAAGAGATCTGCATACATACTTGGAGGATTCAGTGTTCCTGACATGAGAATTGAGCCAGAAACCCTGTCAAATATATCCCCCGATACTAGCCCTGCATCTAGCAAGTGGGTGATTATNCGGCCTTTCTTTCCAAAATCCGATGAGTACACTAAGCAAATTGCAGGGCTATCTCCAAATCTTGAAAGCACATCGATTAGGTGGGAAAGCATGTGGCAAGACTGCTCATTATTTCCGTCTTCATCAATTTCAACCTCGTTNGATGATAGTAAAATTGACCACTCTCTGAGTCTGTGATTTTGTTTTGGAGNGAAAATCTCACTCCCCTCCATGAGAGTCGTTTGTTTAGAGGCTTCTTCGACTTTGTCGAAAGCTTCATCCATCCATGCTAAAATTTGCTGTGAAGAAACAGAAATTTCATTATCATCGGAATCCATTATCTGTGTGCTGAGATTGTCGAACTCTCTATCCAATACTCTACGAAATTGTTTACAAACATCAAGACACCACTTTCGTTTCTTTTTGGATTCCTTAATTGAAACGGAATCACTATCATTCATATTCTCAATATGTTCCTGAACTTCATACTCAGCATTTCTTACCATCTCAGGGAAGAGGCGGCGCTGCATGCCCATCCTGACGCGAGACGGAAGATTGTGTGCTTCGTCTACAATTAGTACGATGTTTTCAATTTCTAACCTCATCGAACCAAGCGATGATTCTCTGATGTCGTCAATGAATATGTGATTGTAGTCGCATACAAGAACGTCGCAGTCTCTTACTGCAGAACGACATGCAGACCAAGCACATACGCCCCAAATTTTTGAAATATCGATGGTTTCTCCCACATGCCTAGGTTCCTCTAGGATGTACCTTCTAATATCTTCCTTGCGACTTTGTAACGAGGCTTCACCGCTATTTTGCTCACACTCACATTTACCAGTAAGAGGATTAACTGTTTCACACATTGATTCTCTACCTATTAAATCAACCAATTTAATTTGCTTCGAACCCTGTCTCAATTTTCCATTTATCATTCTAACAGTTTCAACTACAATCTCATGCTGGCTTTGTTTTGGGGTCAAAAATACGACTGTTTTTGGAGAGTCACTTGTATGAACATGTTCGAATGCAGCAGCAAGTGCAGCGGCAGTCTTACCGATTCCAGTAGGGGCGCTTGCAAGATGTGCTCCTCCTCGGTTTAGTGTTTCAAGACAGGCAGTAATCATCTCTGATTGCCCTTCTCTTGGTTGTGAGTGTGCGAGCCATATAGCCTCTTTTTGCTCACCCATGAATAGATGGTTTCGTCGAAGGTATTTGATGTTGAGCATTCATAATAGCGGTTGCACCAGTCTAATAATTTGCACCCAGATGTGGGGTCTGGGTGCGTGTGGAACTAATCCTGCTCAGCAAGCAGGATCGGAATCGGAGTCCCCCCGGATTGCTTCCGGGGGGACGTGTGTTGGGTTGCCAGTTTGTGCTAGTTTTGCACGTAGACGCAGTGCAGCGAAACAAATGCTATCTGGCATGTTAGCATCTGTTCGGAAGGTGGGAGAAGCCTTGTTTCCAATTTCGTCCTCCCATCGCATTTCCCCATCCCCTCCATTGTTTGGCTCTCACCCTGTTTTCACTCAGTGAACTCCTTGCGTCTTTCAGTGTTGCTCCTGGCTATTGCTACGCCATCAGCAAGAAGATTATTCAATTCGGCTTCCTCTAATATCAGCCTACGAACGTAGTCCTGCAACCCTTGTGAGGCTGCTTGCTCGGGACTAACGCCATGAATTTCATATAAGTCTCCAAGTCTTTTCTTGGTTGACTTTCCTACGGGAATTGTTACTTTGTCCATGTCAGGAAGCAATGGCTGTTCTTCCAAAAATGAGCGAATAGCTTGCCTGATTACATCTGACCTATTTCTAGCACCATCTAATCCTACTCTTGAGTCAAGAAGAGCCATTTCGTCTTCTGTTATCCTAAGAGAAACCAGTGTGCTAGGTGTGGTCATAATGGTCGCCTTGTAATCCATCCACACAACATCCGGTATATCAATGTATCACAAATGATTACAATTTGTCATACATATGTTTACAAGACGTTTCATATTATGCCGGGTGATTCCAAACCGTCGTAAATATGAAACGGAGAACTCCAATAGAATCATCATGGCGCTAGAGGCAACAAGGGGTTTGTACTTCTACATTGAAGTCCTAAAAACTGCACTGGATGATGAAATCATTACAAATGACGAAGCAAGCATTCTCAGAGTACTAGCAGTTGCGCTGGGCTTATCACCCTCCTCGGTTGGTGCAGCATTAGATATAGCACGTGGAGTAGATCCTTCCCCAATAACCGATAGTTCGCAATATTTGTCTCACCAGATAGGAGATGTTACCACTTACCAAAGTGCATTAGTCGCAGCACTTGATGACGAGGTAATTTCCGAAGACGAGTGGGCGATGCTAGAAATGCTACGGAACATGTATGGAATACAACCTGACCAACACGCATTGATTGAAGAGGCGATTAGAGCAATGTCCGAAACTGATGACCTAGGCGAGCGCAGACTTCAGCGCCTGGAGAGGTTCAATACCGTTTGTCCGTATGTCTGAGGCATACTAGTCGTGACAATGCTTGTAAAGGGTCTTTAATTCGCCGGGCTAACACAGATTGTGCAACTAGGTGCTTAGAATGAGTGTCATCCATGATATATTTGAGAAAGTTAAGAATAGAGACCCTGACCAGCCGGAATTTCATCAGGCAGTATGGGAAGTTTTGGAGTCATTAGAACCAGTTCTGGAAAACCATCCAGAATTTGTGGAAGCAGGAATTGTTGAGAGAATTGTCGAGCCTGAGCGCTTGATTCACTTCCGTGTACCTTGGGTAGATGACAATGGGGTAACCCAAACAAATAGGGGTTTTAGAATCCAGTTCAATAGCGCAATTGGTCCTTACAAAGGAGGCCTTCGATTCCATCCTTCTGTGAATGCATCGATACTGAAATTTCTAGCGTTTGAGCAGGTTTTCAAGAACAGCCTGACGACTCTTCCAATGGGTGGAGGTAAGGGTGGTTCCGATTTCGACCCAAAAGGTAAGTCAGATGCTGAAGTAATGAGATTCTGCCAGTCATTTATGATGGAATTGTGGAGACACATTGGGCACAATTGTGACGTTCCAGCTGGGGACATTGGCGTAGGTGGCAGAGAAATCGGTTACATGTTTGGAATGTTCAAGAAATTACAAAATGATTTCCAGGCTGGTGTACTTACTGGCAAGGGTCGCTCATACGGTGGTTCTTTAATCCGTCCGGAAGCAACTGGATACGGACTTGTTTACTTTGCTCGTGAGATGCTTGCAGCGCAAGGCAAGTCATTTGAAGGTGCAACAGTTTCAATCAGCGGAAGTGGAAACGTAGCGCAGTATGCTTGTGAGAAAGTACTGGATTTAGGAGGAAAGCCAGTAACAATGTCTGATTCTTCAGGATTTATTCATGACCCATCAGGAATCGACAGAGAGAAACTTGCTTGGATTATGGATCTGAAGAACAACCGCCGTGGAAGGATTAGTGAGTACGCTGAACATTTCGATGGTGTAGTATTCACCAAGTCAGAACCAGAACCATCTCTCAATGGCCTGTGGGGGGTAAATGTCGATGTTGCTCTTCCATGTGCAACTCAGAATGAATTAAACGGTGAAGAAGCAAAGATGTTGGTCGCAAACAAAGTAATCGCTGTTGCAGAAGGCGCTAACATGCCATGTACTCCTGAAGCAGTGGCAGTCTTCCAAGAAGGAGGTGTCCTATTCGCACCAGGTAAAGCCAGCAACGCTGGTGGTGTGGCAACATCTGGTCTTGAAATGAGCCAAAACTCGCTACGCCTATCCTGGACGCGTGAAGAAGTCGATGCTCGCCTTGATGCTATCATGGTCGATATCCATGAGCAAGCATTCTCAACTGCAAAGGCGTATGGTCGCGAAGGCGACTATGTGTTCGGAGCAAACGTTGCAGGTTTCCTCAAGGTTGCAGAAGCAATGATGGCTCAGGGTGTAATCTGATATTCAGAAAACTAAAAATCTGAAAGATTCGTTAAAAACCAAAGCTGGCGATTATCAAAAACTTGGTGAACTGTGCAAAGTTCTTGCTTCTGAGCAGAATTAGATTGCTGTAGGTGCAACATGTCCGTCTTTCTTATCGTCAGGCTTTCTAACTCTGGACCATACTCCACTCATCAATCGGTCATGGCACTTAGTACAGTAGTAGAACCTCCTGTAAGCTTCTCTAAAGGAATAGGCCTTTTTCCCTGTGGCAACCAAATATCCTTCAGGAGAGAGTCGCGAAATTATGCCTCCAACTTCTCCGCATCCCGGAAAATCACAGACAGCCTCTTCTCCCATGCGCGAGCCTTGGTACTCGTCACGTTTTAATTATTGTAATAATTCAATCATCAATAGTGCTTTCTGGAGGGGTTATCACCAACAGAGGTACGTTTGCTTCTATTGATTGACCTTCCTCACAATGAATTTCAGTAATTGTACCACTCACAGGTGCCTGAATTTCATTTTGCATCTTCATTGCCTCTAGAATCATAACAACTTGTCCTTCTTCTACAACGTCTCCCATAGAAACTTCAACAGTCACAACTTTACCGGGTATGTTAGCGCTTACTTTACCAGATTTCTTTGATTTTCCACCACCAGACCGCCTTTTCTTTGGCGCAGGTCCAGCATCTGGCACGACTATCTCGAAGGTTTGGCCTGCAACGGTAGCGGTCCATGTTTCCCCTTCCTGTTCTAATTCAACCTCGAATTCCTCGCCATCAACAATCACCTTGCGTGTTTCAGACATTTTTTCACCTCCATGGGGAGCGAGAGCTCCTTTGATGCATTAATGATGACATTCCCATATTGATTCTCTTGTGGTCTTGCGCCCAAGATTCTCCCGGACCTCTTCCTGCTTGCGATGGATCATCCCTTGTCGAACTTGCGGCTAGTACTGCTGCTATTGCTGCCATTCGGAGGGTTTCGTATTCTGCCATTAAAATCACTCACAGGGGTATATTGCCATGCTTTCTTGCTGGTCGAAGTTCTTCTTTGTCCAGTAGCATTCCAAGTGCTTTGCAGAGCCTTTCACGTGTTTGGTTTGGCTCGATGACATCATCAAGGTAACCCAGTGCAGCGGCTTTGTAAGGATTAGCGAATTTTTCTTCAAAATCTTCAATTAGCCTACTTCTCTCTCCATCGGGGTCTCTAGCATTCTGTAATCTTCTCCTATGGATAATCTGTACAGCGCCTTCAGCACCCATTACTGCAAGTTCCGCACTAGGCCATGCAACGTTGTAGTCGCCACGTATATGCTTCGAAGACATTACATCGTATGCTCCTCCATACGCTTTGCGGAGGATAACGGTTAATTTTGGAACGGTAGCCTCTGCATAGGCGTAAAGAAGNTTGGCACCGTGCCTNATAATTCCGCCCCATTCCTGATTTGTCCCAGGTAAGAACCCAGGGACATCTTCCAAGGTTATCAATGGGATGTTGAAAGCGTCACAAAATCTAACAAACCTTGCTGCCTTGTCACTNGCATCAATGTCNAGACATCCTGCAAGAATCTTTGGTTGGTTTGCTACAATTCCCACGGTTGCTCCGTTTAAGTGTCCGAAACCTACAACGATATTGCTTGCCCAATTTTCTTGTACCTCTAGGAATCCTCCGTCATCTAATATTTCGACGATTACGTCTTTAACATCGTATGGTTTTGTAGGATCCTCGGGAACGATGTGGTCAAGTTTATCACATACTCTGGATGCAGAATCACTAGTTTTCTTAATCGGTGGTTTTTCCATGTTGTTTGATGGAAGAAGGTCAACTAAGTCCCTAGCTAAATCAATTGCACCTTGGTCATCCTCAGCAGTAAAGTGGGACACTCCTGACTTAGAACCATGAGTGCTGGCACCTCCAAGGTCTTCGAANGATACCTCTTCATTTGTGACGGTCTTGATGACTTCTGGACCAGTGATGAACATGTGAGCAGTTTTGTCTACCATTATCACAAAGTCTGTGATTGCAGGTGAGTACACCGCACCGCCTGCACATGGNCCCATTATTACGCTGATTTGTGGCACTACTCCGCTTGCTCGAACATTTCTGAAGAATATTTCTGCATACGAACCAAGGCTGGCCACTCCTTCCTGTATTCTTGCCCCACCGCTATCATTCAATCCNATAACAGGTCNNCCTGTCTTTAATGCCATATCGAGTACCTTGCAAATCTTGAGACCATGCATTTCCCCAAGGCTACCACCGTAGACTGTGAAATCTTGTGCGAAGGCAAAAATTTCTCTTCCGTTAATTGTGCCGTGGCCGGTTACCACCCCATCTCCTGGAATGACATTTTTGTCCATACCGAAGTCTCTACACCTGTGTTCTACCAGAGCATCAATTTCTTGAAAAGACCCGTCATCAAGCAACATTTCTAATCTTTCTCTGGCTGTCATNTTCCCACGGTTATGCTGGGCATCTACCCTTGCTTGACCGCCGCCAGCCTCTACACGAGCCTTTCTCGCTCGCAGGTCCCTCAGTCTTTCCTCGGTACCCGTCATGTCTTTCGCCAAACAGACAAAAGTGTAGCCCGTCTTTATTGGTTTTGTGAGCATTTCTACACCGCAAGCCCTTCATAGACGCTCCTTCACACAACCGATTATGGGGTCTCGACAGCGGGTTGTGATAGCAAAACCTGGTTTGGATGGGCATGACAGNGGNGNAAAAGTGGTNGCACGTGCCCTCAGGGATGGTGGTCACGAGGTTATTTACACTGGCTTAAGGAGAACACCGGAGCAAATCGTCAGGACTGTAATGGATGAAGATGCAAGGTTCGTTGGTTTGTCTTCTTTGTCTGGAGCGCACAGCCATCTTTTCCCTAAAATCTGTAATCTACTGAGGGAGTCAGGTCTTANTGATGTAGTAGTCTTTGGTGGAGGAATAATACCAGAAACNGACAGNCCAGCGCTTTATTCTGCAGGAGTTAGAGCGATATTTGGACCNGGAACACCTACNACTGAAATCCTAGAATTTGTTGAAGAAGCATCAAAAAAAGCCTGTGGCGTTGGCTCAGATACCTCTTGGTATTGGGGTGAGTGATTGGACCGGCGAACGCTAGCAAGACAACTCTCTGCCATTGAAAATGGTGAACTTGATGTGTCTAGGTGCGATGGGGAAATAATAGCTATAACCGGTCCACCAGGTGTTGGGAAGTCATGTATTGTAGATGCAATTCTCCAACGTCTTGTTCCAAAGAAATCAATTGCTGTTTTAGCAGTTGATCCTACTTCTCCGTTGAGCGGAGGGGCTTTGCTAGGTGATCGCATAAGGCTGAGTGTTTTAGATGATGACAATAAATCTGAATCAATCTATGTCCGTAGCATTGCTACTCGCTCATCCAGTGGTTCAGTACCTTCTATAATTCGGGACCTTGCATACCATCTATTGGCAAATTCATTTGATTTGGTGATTATCGAAACAGTCGGAGCTGGTCAATCTGAAATGCGATGTGCAGCAGTTGCAAACAGGATTGTCGTCATTGAAGGTCCAGCGAGAGGAGATGGAATACAAGCAGAGAAGGCGGGTTTATTGGAACTTGCAGATCTAATTGTGGTCAACAAATCAGACTTAGATGGAACGGATAAGGTTGTGAATGATTTGTCAATGTCTCTTGGCTTGACAGAGGACGCTCCACCAATTCTCAAAACAAGTACAATAACAGGTGATGGTTTAGATGAGCTGGCAGAGACAATAGTAGATTTGAAAGAAAGGGTATCATCACAACGCGCAAGGAATCGACAACAGATTTTGATGGCGCATGAAAATATTCTGACTTCAAACCCACGTTTTGAGATGGTTCTAGACCGCATGTCTGAAGAAGGGTTAGTACTCGAGGACGCAATGAGGGAACTCAATGACCGAACAAGTTGAGTTAACAGACCCAGTAGACCACTCTGTGGGTGGTATGTATGGCCATCTTTTCCGCAGAGTTTTCCACATAGGTATGTCGATTATACCATTTGTATACTTCGAATATGCAGATGATTTATCCGATTATATTTCTATAAATCAAATGCAATTAGTGTCTAGTCTAGTTATTGCTTTGGTCTTGAGTGAGGCTGTAAGATTGAAGTTAGGAATTACAATATTCGGCCAACGTGATTACGAATCAAAACAAGTTAGTGCCTTAGCTTGGGGTGGTCTAGCAGTAGGATTAACCTTCTTGGCTTTGCCTGAATCACCTGAATTAGTTTGGCCGTTGATTCTATCCCTTTCACTTGGTGATCCGTTTTTGGGAGAAGTCAGAAGAAAGGGATATGAATCAAAAACAGTGTTCATATCTGGTTCTTTTTTCATAGCAATGATTTGGATTGCATGTTGGGTTCAATTATCAACACCTATCTGGTTAGTAGCGATAATGGCTCCATTGTGTGTTGCTTCAGAGTGGCCACGCTTACGATACATAGATGATAATGCGACTATGCTTTTGATTCCATTATCAGCGATTATGGTGTTACTTCCTTGGATGTAGACCATTATGTTGAAATGGCTATATATCTCGCCGTATAATAGGTGAGACACCATGAGTGACGAAGTCCAGTCAAAGGACCCTCCCCAAAGTACCTACTTGTTAGCATTTTTATTCTCATTTGTACTACTAATTATCACAATGTTTGTTTATCCTCTTTGGTGATTTGAAGCAAAGCAAGGTATCTTGAATGAATATCTTCAGGGCTTATCATGTGTGGGATTGCTGGGATGCTTGGTCAACCAGACCGAGCAGTACTTGCTAGAATGACTACACTACTGGAACATAGAGGCCCCGATGGCAGTGGAATTTTTTCGGATGACAACTGTGGATTAGCCCACACACGACTTGCTATACTCGACATAATTGGCTCTCCTCAGCCCCTATATGGCGAGGGTAAAGTGGGTATTGTTAACGGTGAAATTTACAACCATTTAGATTTGAAAGATAGCCAATATCAGTATACTACCAACGGTGACAGTGAGATTGTTTTATCCTTACACAAAGGAAGAGCAGATGCGTCAGAGCATGCGAAGTGGATATCTAAAATTGATGGTATGTTCGCTTTTGCAATTTGGTCGCATGGTCAGTTAATTTTAGCAAGAGATGCTATGGGAATCAAACCACTTATGAGAACACTTACAGGCGACTCACTTCTTTTTGCATCAGAGGCAAAAGCGCTCAGAGCACATGAAGCCCATGTACCTACAATCGATAGCTTAGCGATGAAAGCCAGGATTGCATGGGAATACCCGCTAGATGGAACGACTCTTTTTGCCGGCGTTCACCAAGTGCGTCCTGGCACGGTAGAGGTTTGGGAACTTTTGGAAGGGAAACCGGTAATGACGAGCATTTCTCGATTTGAGCAACAAATCGTCGAACCAACCAAGTCTTGGAATGATGCAGAAGGATTGCTTGAATCGTTTGTTGTTAGTGTCAAAGATCGACTAATGTCTGATGTTCCAGTTGGTATCGTTTTATCGGGAGGACTAGATTCTAGTTTGGTTTGCGCTGTCGCTAGAGAAGCCGCAGAACGAGCAAATCAGCCTGTACCTGCTTGTTGGACGGTTGCTGAAAGTGAGGATAATCCTGATTGGCTCGCCGCTGAATTAGTTGCATCAAGCTTGGACCTCGAGCACCATCAACATATCCTCGAAGAAGACTCTTTCAATTCCCACCTTCCAGATTTAGCTTGGCATGGAGAAGACCTTGATTTGACTGTATTATTTTTCCAACCTCTTTTTGCAAAGATGTCAGAATCTGTAACTGTTGGATTGTGTGGTCAGGGTGCAGACGAATTACATGCTGGATATCCAAGATATCGCGATTTAAATTCTCATGCTGCTCAGATACAATCTCGNTTAGATGATATGTCGGTCGATTTNTCTAANCTCCATGGAGAACAGTGGTGGTCNGATAACCATTCACCTGATNATCACTGCAACAGTTTGAAGGATTTTTTACAGTTCGAGTTAGAGCACGGACAGTTATCAAATTTCCAATTACGTTTAGTTGACAGGCATTCTATGGCACACGGTTTAGAAGTTAGAGTACCGTTTTTAGGACAAAGACATAGAAAAGTGTCAAACATGTTACCAATCGAATGGAGACTGCCCCCAAGTTTAGAAGAGAAAGCNGCTTTGAGAAAAGCTGCAGATTTAACAAATCTTCCGTCTGAAATCGTTAGAAGGCCAAAATTACCAGCCGGTAGGGCGACTTCTCCAAAACTAATTGATTCTGTTTTGGATGAGCTCNTGCCAAGAGCGAAAGACATCGCCGCTCGTTACCCCGAAATNGAAAAGGCACTATTGAAACAGCCAGACATTGCAATCGGACTNGGTCTNTTCGAAGCNATGCACATCATTGAAGGTGGTAAGGAAANGAAAAATGGGGACGCTGCATCCATATTAGACGAGGTGATTGTTTGAGTTTTGTTCATGACCTTGCNCAGAGATTGGAAGACAATAGAGATAGAATAAGCGAATGGATGGCAAAAAAACGCAGTGAGGTTCCCATCCCAATCTATGGAAGCGTCGATATCAGAGATGCGGGTTGGAAGGTAGCAGTAGTCGATGCCAATCACTTTCCAGCCGGTTTCAACAATACATCTCCAGAAGACGAACCACATCTTTCGGCTTTGTTAAGAAATCATATCAATCGTAAGCACGGAGATTGTACTTGGGTTCATTTATATCCCGAATCGCACACCAGAAACCCTGGTTATGTTGAGAATCTAGCCACCCTGAAACGGTTAATTGAATCTGCAGGATTTAGATGCACAGTCGGCTCACCGGAATTGGATAGTCACGGCTCTTTAGTCGGCATAACCGGGCCTTTGACCCTAGACTCAGTAGAAGTAGAGGGTGATAATTTATTGGTTGCAGGACAAAAACCATGCCTAGTTCTACTCAATAATGATTTGACTGAGGGAATAGTAGGTGGGCTAGGTGCACACCAAGTATCACCTCCACCCCACATGGGATGGCAGAGAAGAAGAAAAAGTGAACACTACCAATGTTTGGAATCCTATGTTAATGAGATTGCTGAAATTTTGGACATAGATCCTTGGCATCTAATGTCCTCTTGGTTCGTTTCTGAGGACAAGTGTTTGGAAAAAGAATCCTGTAGACAGATGTTAGCNGCAGAAGTTGATGAATTCCTTGGAAGAATCGTAGCAAAATATGAATCACTGGGTATTGAAAAAGAGCCCGTAGCCTTCATTAAAAATGACAGAGGGACATATGGACTTGGAATAATGGCTGTAAGAAGTGGAGATGAGTTGCTAAATTTATCCAACAGAAAATTCAAGAAATTAATGTACTCCAAAGGCGGTGTTGACGTTGAAAATTTCCTAATTCAGGAAGGTGTTCCGACAGCGCTCAAGACCGACGAGGGGTCTCCCGTGGAACCAGTGGTATACCTTGTTGATGGTGAGGCAGCATCTTGGTTTTACAGAATCAACTCGAAGAAAGGCGATATGGANAACCTCAATTCACCATCAGCNCAGTTCAAGCCTTACAGTGAGGTTGGCAATAAATTTGGAAAGCACGCTCATGGATGGCACGCTTTAGTATCCGAATTATCTATGCTAGCAATGGGTGCAGAATCACAATTACAAGTGGGGAAATAATATGNGAATTCATTGTTTAGGCGGCGGATTAGTAGGCTCCTATGTGACTAATAGGCTTGTAGCTGCTCAATATGAGGTTCATCTTTTTGACGTAATAGAACGAGACACAAAAGCCGTTTTTCATCACTGTGACGCATTTTCAGCCGACCATAGTTCTGCTGACATAATCGTAAATATGCTACCCGGGTCTCTAGGGCATAAGATGACTGAAATGTTGAAAAACACTGGTCAGAAAATAGTAGATCTGTCATTTAGCGAACATACTCCAAATGAACTGACCGATGTCAGCAGCAGCATACTATGGGATGTTGGTATTGCCCCGGGTCTTTCCAATATGTTAGTTGCGTTAGCATTGCGTGAGTACGGAAATTTAGATGATGTAAGCATCAAAGTAGGTGGCAACCCATCACAACCTGATAGTGGTTGGTCCTACATGGCACCATTTTCTCCACACGATGTAATTGCGGAATATACTAGGCCCGCTAGAATAATTCAAAACTTTGAGCAAATAGACGTCCCAGCTATGAGTAAATTGCACAAAATAAACGCAAATGGCAGAAATATGGAGGCGTTTTTGACCGATGGTCTTCGTTCTCTATTGGATGTTCCTGCAAAAAATATGGGTGAATATACAGTCAGATGGCCTGGGCATATAGAGAAATATCAGCAGTCAAATCTGAGTGCTGATGAACTTGTAGAGGCTTGGAAAATGGATGAATCCAAGAGTGAGTTCACGTGGATGCAGGTTTCAATAAAGTCTGGGGAAAAGTCCACAAAATGGATTATAGAGGATTCTGGAAAAGACGGTGATTCTAGTATGGCCCGCACTACTGGTCTGGTAACGGCGTGTTGCGTTTTAGCTTGGATAGAACGTCCACAAATGTTGGCTCAAGGTGTTTTCGCTCCCGAGGATTTGCCTAGTGAAGTCATCTGGTCAGTAATTGATATAATGCGCGCAGAAGGTGTGTTAATCGAGCAGCAATAGGTGGAAAAATGCGCAAAGTTGCGATTTACGTTTTCACGATAATTATAGGGCTGTATATTAGTGCAAAATATGCAGAATGGCCAGTAAACATCTGGTGTATAGGGCTCTTCATTTGGTTATTTAAACAAGCAGAAAGAAAAGAGAGAATTGAGATGATAACCGTTCTAGCCTTCGCGACACCAATGGAAATATTTTTTTCAGAGGTTTGGCTTATTTACACTTACCAGAGAGGGTTTATGCCTCTATTCGTTCCAGTTGGGCATTGGTTCCTATTTGATACAGGACGTATGTTGAGCAAATACTTACCCGCAAACATGGCTTTACTAAGTCTGGTCCCGTTTGTCCCGTTAGTGGCATACGGCGTTTGGACCGGAGGTGATACCTCGGGAGTTTTACTGTTAATACTCGTTTTATCTTTTACAAGATGGGGTCCTCAGCCTGCCCTGTATGCAATTATGGCATGGATAGCATTACTCATGGAGTTGTGGGGTACTTACCTTATGAATTGGACTTGGTCAAATGAAGTGCCTTGGACTGGTCTTACAGCCTGGAATCCTCCTTTGTTGGTTGGTGCTTTTTATTGCCTAGGAGACTGGTTAGTGAATATTTCAGTCGAGAGGTTTGAAAATGACCACGTACTGGGGGTAACTAGATGACAACGCGAGAGGAGCTGATAAATCGGCGTGCAGCAGAAGCTGAACGCATAGCGGTTTCTCTCGCCAGACAAAAAGGAGAAAGAAGATCTACAATCAAAGGCGGAGAAGGAACTATTGCATGGGTTACTGAAAATCTGTGCATTGGCTGTGACCAGTGTACAATAGTTTGTGACGATGATGCCATTGAATTATATTACAAAGACATGGTTTCTCCGCTACTAAACGTCCCAAGTAACAGAAAAGCGCAAATTGTACGCGATGCATGTACGGGATGCAGACTTTGCGTCCTCTCGTGCCCAACAGATGCCATCAAAATGATTGACAGGTGAGTAAATGTCCAAACAACCAGAGCATGAGGGTGCGCAGAGATTTGGTGGTGAATTTGGTCCGAAAAGGGGATCAAATACCACGGGAGTGTCACTATCAACGTTCAAAACATTGGTTTGGGTTTCCAATATTGGTGGTTTGTTGTTGGTAGTATTCGCGCTTGAGTTTCTTTTCGTAGAGCAAAAATTTGGCATGGGGTTAGGATTTCTGATTGCTGGAGTGATTGTAGCTTTATTCCCATCAAATTACGAAATTCGAGGTATGGATGAAGAAAATCCCTAATCAATCTGGAATTTCTCTCCGCACGATGGGCATTTCACTTTCCCTTTATATTCGGTTGGAACTTTCAAGGGAGAGTTGCAAATAGCGCAGTTTATCACTATCTTTTTTTCGACTTGATCATTCTTGTCTTCTCCACCAAAATAGAGTGGTATGGGCGACAATGTATCAGCAGTATCTAGGAACGTCCTGAGGTAATTCGGTGTCCCGGCTCTGAAATTAGATTGATCGGCAGTTAAGAGTGGCATCGCCACAATTAGCATACAAAATCCAGAACAGAATAACGATAACTCAATTGGCCAAAATCCTCCCATGCCAATTGACAGTGGACCAAAATCGTCATGATATATCAGAGATAATATACCAGATATAAGAAGAGTAACCAGGGTTAGTTGTAATCCTATTTTGTATCCCTGAACTGAAAGAATACCACCAAAGATGTAAGATAGGCCGATAATCAGTGCGAAAAAAGATTCTTCCGCTTGCCATTCACTAAATACCAAACCGAAAAATACTCTGAATAATCCATAACCAATAATACCGATACCTGTGATTTGTACTACGCTTGTGGTGTTATTTGTGATGAAGATTTGTGTAGGCTGTTGCCCACCATACATTTGTTGTTGATTCAAGTGCACGTTTGGTTTTGAAATTACAATCGATTGTGGCTCTTTCGACTCATCATCCTCCATCAATCGAATTACAACCTCTGCCTTAGTTCCACTAACTTTCAGGCCCCTATCCTTACACATAGTTTTGAGTTCTAAAAGGGTGTGACTATCGTAATCCATAAACATCACAGGTTGANTNTAGTAATCAACTTTGACCCGATTTTTTGCTCGATGTCTGTGATTATGCTTCGACTGGTATTCTTGGAACGCTGGCTTCCTCTGCGAGTGATTTCTTTGCCTCAACTTGTCTAGCAAGGAATGAAACAACGTCCAGAATTTCGATATCATGTCGTTCGTCACCCTCAAATTTCAGACACTCGAAGTGAGATACACACTTTGGACATGCGGTTATCATCATATCAGCGCCNGTGTTCCTAATCTCTTCCATGCGAGATACTCTTAGTGCNCTAGCATTTTCATTACATGACATCATGCTTGAAACACCACAGCACATCGCATCTTCACCATGATGCTCCATCTCTACCAGTTCCACGCCATCTACACCTGCAACCAACTGTCGNGGCTCCTCATAGATTCCCATCTGTCGGCCAAGTCTGCAAGGATCGTGGTAGGTTACTGTAATGTCATCTTCTGCCTTCATTTGCATGTCGAATCCATTCTCGATCAAGAATTCAGTGGTATGCATTACCTTGACTCCTTCAAGTTCGTAATCTCGAGCGAATGTTCTGAAACATTCAGCACATGAAGAGACGAGTGTATCGATTCCTGATGCCTCAATTTTCTTCTGATTGTAAGCCTTTAATTTTTCAAACACTTCGTCAAGACCTTGCCATTTCTGGTCGTGTCCACAGCACTTTAGGAAGTCTCGTCCAAGATATGAGACATCTGTTCCCATCTCTTCAAACAAAGTAAATGCGGCTGTGGTGGTTTCTCCTAAGTCCATCGACCCCTCATTCAAGTGGCTGAATACCATTTCTTGGTCAAGATAGTCTACACATCCAGGGTAGTAACCTACATTTGAATCGATTGGATAATCNTCAACAGATACAAAGTCAGCATCGCTTTCTTCTTCAGCTTCGGCTGCTAATACAGCCTGCAATACAGTGTGAGGAATTTCNGCAGCTGGTCCACCTACNATCAGCGACCTTCGTATGTCCACATATGAGTCATAGTCTACTAATTGTGGACATGCATTTGTACAAGCAGTACATGTTAGACATGAATATAGGGGCACACCATCATCTTCATTATTCCATGAGTTGTAAATAATGTTCAATTTGTCACCAGCATTGAACAATCTCACAGGACATGCATCATCACACAAGTCACATCCGTAACATTTGTTCATTTCGAATTCATAACCTCGGGCCATGTTTCTTAACACTACAAACGTAACTGCACCTGCTGTGATACATGGTATGAACATTGCATAAGTCAATTTTGCATCTAATGCGAGTGGGTTTGTGTGGTATGTTGGGTTGACGATTACTCCCATATTTTTGCCTTCTAATTCAAGGTCTAGAGAGTTTGAAAGATCCACTGTCATTCCAGCAAGCCCATTACCTGCATCATCATCGTAAAGGAGCAATGGTTGGAANGCTTGNATTGTAAATANGGTCTCTACAGTAACGCTATTGTTTGNTTTCAAACCGTCCGTTGATTCTACTCTAAATTCATACTCGTAAATTCCGGCTTCAAGTTCAATTCCAGCCTCTCCTGAATTACAGTCGGTGTCTATGACAACATCGCCACTGTTTTTCTCAGTGATGACAAGACTAGATTGAATCATTCTTGAAGTAGAGTCGCCACCATCAATGAGAACTTCACTAGCCCTTGTTGCACATGTGGCATCAACAGGAACTGTTGTGAAGTCATTGTCTTCTGGCCAGTAATTATCGGTAATCGTGAATGTTCCAGTAGACCAAATTGTCTCGTCTGCGGTATAATTTTCAATACCCGTTGCTCCATTCACTCCCGCATCTAGATTTTGATGTCCGTTATTATCCGAAAAATCGATTAGATAATATCTCGTTGGTTGATATATGTTCCATTCCATCCATGCTGAGGAAGGTACTACATCTCCTTCAAACCCTTGCTGATCCATGAATTCAGTTCGTTCATTTACGGTGACATCAGTTGGTTGTGATCTCATCTCTTCCAACTTCTCATAGTCGGAAATTGTCAGCAGACCTTTGGCGTCCCAGAATCCGTTATCGTAAACCGGATATGATACTACGCTTGCTGCTGTAGCAATTATGAAGGCACCAACGATTAATTTCTTTCCATGAGCAGGAGTAAATCTTGCGCCCCAAGCATTGTTGAATAACCATTTTGCGACGAAATAGATGACAATCCACAACAGAATTCCAGTCATTACCCATGGTATCATATTGAACAAGTCAGCTATCCAAGGGTCTCTCACACCACACAGTAAGTCTCCATGACTGTCTAACTTACAATAATCACTCCTGTTCTTACCGTAAAGCTCTAAGAAAATATTGATGGAAAATACAGAGATAAACCAAATGTGTGCTAGATAAACAACACCTGCACTTGCAAACCATGGNTCTTCTACAGGTCTCTTTTCACGTCCGCCTAAGAAAGGTGGCAGGGCCAGTAAACCGATTGGAATGCCTGTTAAGAAAGCACCCCACCAAGCAGCGTTCCATGGGAATGATGGTTGGCCGAAGAAATCTCCGACTGGGCCGAGAGGAACGTCAAATTGAGGTAGATATTCTCCCCACCTTAGATATCCGTAAGAGAATAGTACATACCAATCAGGGAATACGAAACCAGCTTGAGCGAATGGATCTGCTGCACTGTGAAGTGGTGGCGGAATAAGCCAAGCGTAGAATAACAAGACACACAGCATAAATCCGAAGATTAAGGTGTCACGAAGTACTTCGTGGGGCCAGAAACCGTGNCCCTCGCGAGTTCTCTTACGCTTTTGCTCTGCAGACTCAAGTTGCTCCTTTTGCTCCATGTAGGAGGATGCTACTGCGCCAAAATTGTCTATTAGTCCCAACCTTATCCCTCCATTATCAGTGCGGCTCCGCAATTCCTTGTACCCATACAATGAATAGATGTATGATGATTAGAGTTGTNACAATAACNGGCAAGATGAATACGTGTATGAAATACATTCTTGTTACGGTTCGATGAGATAGGGAAGAACCCGAGAATAGCAATGTTGCAATATATTTCCCAATCAGAGGGGTTGCGTTTGCTAGATTTATTCCAATAACTGCAGCGCCATAGGCTAGAGTGTCCCATGGTAATAGATAACCTGAGTATCCAAAGACAATAGTCAGTGCCATCAATGCAACACCAATTAGCCAATTTAATTCTCTTGGGTTTCTGTATGCGCCCGTGAAATAGACTCTACACATGTGTAGGAATACTGATGCAACCATGAAGTGTGTGCACCAGTGGTGTACTGCACGAATGATGTAACCGAATGGAAGTTGTGTCATTATGAATTGCATGCTGGCATAAGCAGGTGACG
Organism: Methanobacteriota archaeon; assembly: GCA_002720115.1. GTDB lineage: Archaea > Thermoplasmatota > Poseidoniia > Poseidoniales > Poseidoniaceae > MGIIa-K1. Next base: position 7,681 of record PBGS01000023.1, on the reverse strand, counting down.
GATCACCCTCTCCACCTGGAACGTAGTAGATTCCAAGAACAGTTCCCGTTATGACTAGAATAATGAAAGATAGGAAAGAAATTCCTCCCAGACAATATAGTGGATACCAATACCAAATGATTCTCAGTTTGTATTTCTCAGCATGAGTCAATGGCATTTGCCTGTGCATATTGTAATATGCCCCTTTTGACATATTCCAGTAATCTTGTATTCTGAAACGCGTGTCAAGGAATGAGAACACCCACAGGAATGAGCGCTCTGCGAAACCCATCTTGCCGCTTGATTCAACAGCACGGAGAATTTCTCTTCTTGGTACTTCTTCATTCTCCTTGCGTAGCGTGAACGCAATTAGTACGATTATGAAGGCTATGAAGAACCAAAGTACCCAAAATATTGTACTCACATAATCACCTCAATCGCAATAGGTCAACCAGCCCGTATAGTCTGAAGACGCTTCAATTGTGTCTCCGTTCATTATTATGGGAATTATCGGTAAGCCAAGAGGAGCAGGTCCTCCAGCTCTTCTAATTCCTAGATATTCAAATGTAGTCCCGTTAGACCTGTTGGCGTTTCGATTTACTTCGATAGCAGTAGGGTCAAATCTACTTGAGTGGCATATGCAAAACATCTTGCTGCCGCCGTCATCTCCACCACCTGGTGTCCAATTGTCATCGGTTTGAGTATTGGTTACCAATTGCCAACCAGGAATACAGCACAGATGCGTACATCTTGCGAAACTCATTACAAGATTATTGTTGGGATCGAAGACTTCAGAGTTGCCGAGCAAGAACTCAGTTGCGTGTCCAACATAATTCCCTCCAATATCATAACCCGCCATTTCTTGGAATCTTGGTGTATTGTCAGCAACCGGCTTTCCTGAGTTTTCTGCATGAGGAACATAGTTAACAATAACTGGTAAGCCATTCCAAACACCTTGGGCTCCAGACATTCCAACATTAGAATTGGCCGCTTCTGTTTCGAAGTCTGATTTTAGCATAGGCTGTAGGTGTTTTGCGCCGTACCAAGCTTCTTCCTCACGTCCCTTTGCCCAGTACAAAACCGACGAATCTCCCCCGCCTCCACCTGAAGGGGGCATGAGAATCGCAGCGAAGCCAAGCGCTCCAAGAGTTGCAGCTAAAACTCCTGCTGCAGAATTAAATCCATATCTCATGAATTGCCTTCTGTTGACTGAGACGTCTCCTAGAGATCCAAGAGCTGAATCTTTTGGAGAGGGGGCAGGTCTTAGTCTTCTATCGTTCATCAGATCACCACTTGTATTCTCTCCAGTCTTTCTGATGTTCAGGGATGTACTTGTTCTGACTGTGTTTTACAATAATTGTGTCAGGTAAGACCCATTTTAAGTAAACGATTCCCATCATGATAAGTGTGGTTAGCCCCATAGCTAGGTGGAATGATAATTGCTGACTGTCCCATGTGGTGCCATTTAGCAACCCGTACAAGAATGTTCCAAACCAATATAGTCCCCAGAAAATTCCCCATGCGAAGAAAAAGATGGTCAAAGCGGAATTTCCAGATGGTGCTAAAGATGCGGAAATCACGGTTCCTGGTTCTGCAGGATTGAATACTCCGTGATTGATTGCTGCATCCATTTGTTCTTCAGTTAAGGATGCATCTTCTAAGGCTGTCCTGGCGTCTTTTACGCTAACTTTGCCAGATGCGACTTTTTCCAGTAATTGGGTTATTGTATCCTTAGCCATTACTGATCACCTCTCCTGTTGATTTTGTATCTTAGGCGTAAGAGGTTACTACGTCCTTTGTATGACGTAGAGAATCCATATCTGAGCAATAGCCCACAGAATATTATCACAGCGATTACGGCCCCAAATCCAAGAAGTCCAAGCCAGTGGGCTCTAAATCCTGCTCCAAGTGTTGAGATGTCAATTTCTCCCGATTTGCTCTCTGGTGCTTCGGGAGTACCGCTTCCTGCAATCAGGGTTCTTGTACCCCTACCATCATCGGCCGGGGCTTCAATTAGGTTAAACACTATCTGGTTCCAGTAATCTCCAGCTGGACCATCTGCACCGTTCACTGCATTACCGCTTATCCAAAAGTCGATTGTGTTACCACTGGAATTGTCTGCGGGGGCAGTCCATGTGAGAGCGAAGATACGTGAGTTTGGCGCTTGATGTGTTCTGGTAGTTACATCGTCTTGCCAGGGTTCTCCGTCTCCGGAAAACTCGCCTGAGCTGACCTTTGCGGAGAATCCACCCATATTGGTTTCTGGCCCTCCTATTACCTCTAGTCGCATGTCATAAGATGTACCTGCAACCCATGTGTAAGGGACATCCACCAGTAGAACCATGATGTTGTTACTGGGCTCGTTTCCATGACAAAGACATCCTTGTTTTGCCACATCGTTGATTGTCTCACCGTTGTGTGAGTGGTCGCCTCCTCCAATCCCATCTGGATAGGCATTTGTGATTCCCGGAAGAAGCATCAACGTAACCAACGCTAATGGCAGGAGACCCCTATGGAAAACCCTTAGCATACGCAGCGCCAACCCCGGTGTTTAACGGGACTAGTATTGCCCCTATAATCGTTGCCTGTTCTAACATCGACTGAGAGCCGTGCAGTGTAACATTTTGGGCCATTTTTTTGCCTAAACATTTAATGGTAAATCCTATCATAAAAACTGTGTAGGGAGGATTATGTCAGAGCACCCTTTTGAGAATACTTACGACCTCTCAAACGAACAACTCCTGAAACTTGAGGAAGCAGAGGAAGAAATGCTCAGAAATAATCTCGGGAAATCAGAAGAAATTCTCATTGAAATGTTGGAAAACGATAAGTATTGTATTCCCGTTTTGAACAATCTCGCTCATCTTTATGGTAGACACTTCTCAGATTTTGAAAAAGCTGTTGAATTATATGACAGGGTTTTAGCCCTAGAACCGGACAATGCATGGGCTAGAGATGCTAGGCGTAGATATCAGAGGTATGTTGGAAGAGATTGAAGAACCTCCTTGCCGACGGGTGTAGCATGGATGGTGCCCAGATTCTGATTGCCGGAGTGGGCGGTCTAGGGTGCTCTTGGGCCAAACGAGCCCATGAAAGAGCTGGTCATGGCATCGATTTGGTCCTTATCGATTCGGACGAAACTACGTTTGATTACCCCAATGCGCATTCTATACGTCTTGGCAAAGACCTTGAATCTACTGGGTGTGCTGCATTGCCTCCCTTAGGCGAACAACGAATGCGACAAGCTTCCAGCGTTTCTAGAACCCTGCTCGAGGATGTAGAAATGGTGATTTTACTCACCGGTTTGGGGGGAGGAACTGGCACAGGTGCCGCTCCAGAATTTGCCCGTCAGGCAAAATTAGGAGGCGCCATAGTAATCTCAATCGCTGCAATTCCGTTCGAAGCACAAGAAACAAGATTGAAAGTATGTAACGAGGGGCTAACTAGGCTAGAGTCGAATTCGGATGTTTGCGTGCGTTTGAGTCTTGACCGATTAGCCTGGCAAGCTAGAGAAAGAGGCACTGATTGGAGACTAGGTGCTTCATGGGTTGAGGAGTTTGTAGATGGACTTGTAAGGACTCTTATGAGGCTTGGTTTAATCAATTTAGATATGATGGATTTGAAAACTATAGTCGGACACTCCGGCGGTTCCACTCTTTTGGTGGGACAGGGCGATCCCAATGATGCGCAAAGTCTTCTTGAAGATGCACTCAGCGCACCGCTTGCGGACCTATCAACAACAGGAGCAAAAGCCTGCTTGCTGCAGATAGAGGGAGGCTCAGGAATGACAGTTGGACAAGTTGGCATGATTGCAGACGCCTTCACAGCGAGATTTGATGAGGATGCTCAAGTGATTTTAGGTGCCCGTGTAAGTGANGACTTACAAGGTAGAATAAGAGTTGTTGCGGTTGTGACTGGACTGGAGGAAAATTCTAATTTGAGTTTAATCTGATTCTGCGACTTCGACATCAGAATCATCAGCATTCCAATCCGTGTTTTCAGAGATATCAACACCTTTTTCCCAATCTATCTCATCGTCTTCTTGCCACTCTNCAGCAGAATCTTCGTCTGTATCTTCTGCTTCAGNCGTCGAAGATATTTCTGTTTCAAGTGAATCAGTATCTTGTTCTAATGGCGATGATATNTCAGCATTCAACGCCTTCAAGAACATTTCAGAAGTCATCCTACTTGTACGAATTGTTGGTCTTAGAAGTAGCATCATAGCGCAGATAGATAGTATATGTCCGAATATCATTACTTCCTTTAAGTTNTCAAATGTTCCTGTTAGCATTGCTACAGAGCCAGCATAAGCGTAACCAAATGAGATTCCTAGCGGAAGTGATGCATGCTCAGAAATCAATCTCTTCCCGTCTCTTACAGTATATGTTGTGAGAGACCACACTGCAAATATAACAGTGAAAGCCATTAGAAGTCCTTCTTCTATCAGAGTAGATATTTCAGAAGGGCTCATCGCAGTTCTTCGGTATATGCTAAATGCGTGCCAAGTAATGAATAATTGTGCAACTATCATCCACTTGAAGGAGAATGCAGCCATACCTTTCTCATTGCCTGAAGATTCTCTTTCGCTTCTTGTAATCCATAGTGCGGCCGCTTGCAACATTATGCTAATAATAATAAATGCAAATCCTCCCAAAATAGCATCTTGTAATGTCATCTTTTCAGATTGACTGATTATTTGGCCTAACCATAGTATAATTAGAGCAAATAACTGAACTAAGATTACTTGAGAAGCGGTGGAAATTTTTTCTTGGTAAGTGTGCAATTTAGCATCGCCGAGGCCGTTAGCAAGCCACTCCACCATGCCTGTTCTAAATGACGCTGCCTGTGCTATTGACCAAACGATGAACAAAGAAGCAAGGAGAGGTGAAATCCAACCATTGCTGTTACCACCTGTGAAACTCCAGAAAACTCCTACAATAATTGATGCAAGTAGGATTGGCACAATTGTTATCCTGAAACTAAAAAGAANCCTCACGATCCATCTTCCTTCTACTTTGCTTGGTGGCAATTTCGTTAGACTTTGNACAATTTCTATGTTTGATAGTAGGGCGATTATAACGTAAGANAATGNTAANGAAATGAAAGCCGTAGCAACTAAAACCTCTTGGGTATCTACAAGGAATAGTAANATCGAAGAAATTACTGCTATCATTAATATGTGTGGTANTGTNCGNGGAGATAGCATATTACGGATTAACTCTAGCATACCGATTTGTCTAAAATCTTGGTCGGAACTGTTAGTCATAATCTCCCCTATGGACTGCGAGTGCTGGCATTATGTTAAGACAAATGCCCCTAACGGTACAATATGGCCAAGAAACTGACGAAAGCCCTCAGAGGCAAACGTCGTTGGATTGGTTGCAAAACTTCGGAGTTTAAAACTCGAGTAGAGCTGGAGAAATATTTGTCTAGATTTCCTGTGAAATTATATGATTTTGAGGATAATAAATGCATCTTAATGGTGCGATTAGAAGATTATTATTCAGTGAAAGAAGAAATTCAAAATGATGTAATCAAGACTGTGACTTCTAGTGGCAAAATTCGATTGGTTCGAGACAGGATGGGATTATCTCGGAAGCCTAGAAAGCGTTGAAATGTCTAATCTTCCCCGGGCACATCATGGGAGCAGGAGGAGCGGCACCGCCTGTCAAAAGCGAAGATGTGATGATTCTAATTGGTTCTACNATCCTTCTCACAATGCTAGTGCTTCAAGCATGGTCCACAACAGACCAAATCTGTTCNATGGACGATGAAAAATGCGAAATGTTCGAAGTCAAGTATGATTTGTCTGAAGGCGATACTTTCACACTCGAAGTNATTGAGGGGGAAGTCAGTGTAACCGCTGTTCTTCCNGATGGATCAACAGACCCAAATCCACCCTTCTCTAACAATATTGAAGATGAGTGGGAATTTACTGCAACGTCCTCTGGTGTACATAACTTCGGAATAGTGGGCGTTGAAGAATCAACTATTGATTATTCCATCAGCAGAGGAATAATCTATGATTATGGATTTTATCCTTTAGGAGCGCTTATTCTAAGTTTTGGTATTCTAAAACGTTTGACAAAACAGTCGGAAGATGAAACATTGGATGCAGTATTGGANGATTAAACCCATTCTACCTTTTCACCATCGCTAACCACAACATCGCCAATGATTAGTTCCCCGTTGTCATTGAGGTCGAAGTTATCGAATACGACTTTGTCAACAAGTGGTTTGCCGAGTTTCTCCATATACTCTAAAACTTCTTTTCGAATTTCTTCGTAGTTTACTGGCGGCAAANCAGGCCCCTCTTCAAGCAATGATGCGAGTTGGGAATCAAGCATTTTGTCTAATTTTGAATGGCTAATTTCCATAATTTCATCTAAAGATGCAATCTCCAAANCTTCNANTAACCCTGACTTTAGATTAATACCNATTCCTAGGACAACCTTTGTGTTCTTTTTACTGCTTACACCCTCGGCCAAAATCCCACATAATTTTCTTTTGTTGAGCAAAATGTCATTTGGCCATTTAAGTTTTAGATTAGGATTTTTGACACTTTTTAGCACCGCAAGGCCTCCAGCAAGTTGGATTAAACCGGGATTTATTATCTCCTTGTTGGCAACAATCCACGATCCTGCATAGCAACCTTCTATAGAAAACCATTGTCTGTTTCTTCTGCCTCTACCAGAGGTTTGCCAAGATGTGTAAACGTGGNTTCCAGTTTTGTGCATATTTAGTACATCATCGTTGGTTGATCCAGTAATTTCTTTGTATATNTTAGGGCTATTTTCGTATGGCTTCCACAAGCATTGTAGCAATATATTTTCATTATCCCCAAACGTAACCTCACTCCATTTTCGCATAGCAAAGTAATCACTAGTTTGAAAAGATTCATTACGGCCCAAGAGCAAAATTCTCCCATTTATTGATAGCAATTTGTTATTTTGGACTAAAGTCATTAGTCGCTGGGCTAAGCCTTTCTGATCAGTATCCAAGAATGCTGCTTCTTCCATCGGACCTAACACTTGGTCTGTTTCGGCCAATGGTACATACGGCAGATTCCACACTATCATATCGAATTTCTCATTAAACGGGAAAATTTCCGGTCCAACACCTCCCTCTCTAATATCTCCTGTTTGGGAGTTACTCGCCATATTACCCCTACTCGCTGCGACTGCAAAGGGGTTGATATCACATCCGTGAACCTTCCATCCCATGTTAGCAGCAACTATACACAGAGCTCCAGAACCACAGCCGATTTCTAGAAATTTCCTACCTTTGCCTGGCCCGATAGCAATAAGCCGTTTTGCAATCAAGTCCGTATCTTCTTTTGGCGGGTACACTGTCGGAGGTATCTTTAATCTGTACATTTGTTTGCTATCCGGTGCCCAATCCACAGTTTTCGAAGGGCGACCTAGTAGTTCAATTTCAGATTGAGCATCTTGCTTATCAAAAATATGGTCTTTGTCTTGCGACATGGTCCGCTCAAATGTGCCGAAGGATTTATGATTCTTGGACCTTTAGACAAAAATACACCCACGGATACTAGAACCCAACTCGGTCTCTCGTTCTCGACCGTAAAATGTATGGCGAAGGATTTAAAAACCCCCTTCAGGTCGGCCAAGAAGCCCAAGACATACATTTGGGCCTGTAGCTTAGTCAGGTAGAGCGTCCGGCTTTTAACCGGACGGTCGCG
>PBGS01000022.1 GCA_002720115.1 Methanobacteriota archaeon | reverse complement strand
CGGCCATATGATGATGAGTTAGCAGATCGTTTAATCACGAAAAATAGTGACGATTTGAATGATGAGGTGAGTGCGATTATCAATAATCTCGCAGAAAGATTATCCGCGCTCACAACAACTATAGAGCAATGGAAAGGCCTAGGAATTAAATTCCCAAAAGGCGGGAAGGTACTACCCGGTGATTTACTTGATTGGGAGGCTGGATTGCCCGAAATAGAAACCGCCGTCGAAACTCATCTGAGAGCATTAGAGAGGTGGAAAGATTTCGCCACATTATGGCCGGATAAATGCGAGAATACCTCCCTGGCTGGAAGACTTGATATGACCGAAGAATTTGTAGATTTAGTGGATTCCCTCGACCAAGAATGGAGAGAATTTGAACTAGAAGGAATGGAGATTATCAACTCATGGGAAAGTAAGGGGTTTGCGATGGATGTATGGCGCTCGAGATTAACTGAGGAGCCAAGAAGCACGATCACTTGGATGAAGCGGGAAGAAGGGCACTACCAAATCGCCGAAATCATAATCCAAGACTTAATGGCGTTGGATACATCTATTGATGGAGAAGAAGAGGTCATTCGCAGAACAGCAATTCTAAGAGAATTTGATCTCAATTTAGACCTGCTTGATGAAATGAGAGACTATGTAGACACCAGGTCCAGAAGAGCTGCAAGACACCGTTCAATGTTAGAATCTGATTGGATGGAAATGGTAAGGAAGGGGCTTGTAAGTGATGTTGCGACCGCCTCATTATCTCTTTCAGATTTTGAAAAACTAATTGCTGATTCGCAAACAAACAAAAGGGGTTCAGGCATTCCTATTGGAAGATTAGAAGAAAAGATAGAAGAGGAAATAAATGAGTGGTACCAAAATGGATTTTCTGTTGATTCTATGAGAGAGATGCTTCGAGAAAATCCTGTTGCATTAGGCCTGCGCCTAACCTCAATCCGCGAAGCTGTGTCCAAGCATGAACAGTTACGCCGTAGAGTCTCAAGCCTCGACTGGACCAGAGATCCTGAACTCTCTATTGGAGTAAATCTTGATCTTTCGATGCCGGATAGACTGGAATCTCTTTCCTCAAGAATTCAAAACCTAATGATGGACTTGGCACAGAAAAAAGTAGTAGACCCTGAGTTTAAATTCATTGCATGGAGGCCAAGAACGCGCTCTAGACCCATCCTTATGCCGATTCCAAAGAATAGTGTTGAAGATGCAATGGAAGCAATTCTAGAAGAAATGGAATTTGAAATTGAAGACGATAATGAAGAGATTGGGGAGCCTGTTGGTATTGAAGTCGATGAGGAACCCGTCCCAATTATAGAGCCGGCTACCTCGGAAATTTCTGAATTACAAGTAAAGTAAACCAATGACACAATTATTGATGATGTCGTTGGAGATAAACCGATTACAAAAGCAACAAAACTTAGTGAAGCGCCTGGAAATGTAGATGAAATCATTCGCTTAGAAAGCATGGATGAAGAGTCTGTTTCTAAACCCAAGAGAGATTCCAGTGATGACGACGTTACGATAAATGCTGATGCTGATTCCACTTCTTTGCAAAACCTACTCAGAGCATTGGGGCTTGCACAAAATGCAGATATCCTTGAGGAAAATGGAGATGTTAACGCTGTAAGGCGTGCTATTGCGTCACACGTTGGTATAGAGCCTCGAGATATGAGGGTTGATAGATTACTGAGACTGGCTCTCCGATTAATGCCCAAAGGAGATTCTAATGATAGCCAAAGATACGCCCTATTGTCTACCTTAGGCGACCTTGCATCGGGCTTGTCGAAATGGACTAGAACCCGTCTTGAAGCAAGGCACAGCGGGCCTATTGGCCATTTACTAAAAGATGCAAAAACTCTCGGAGAAGCACTAAACCGGATTCCAGGGCCTGGAACACCAATACCCCTTGGAAGCGATGATTACACCCTTCCTGCACTGGAGGATATCGAGGGGCTTTCTAATGAGGTTAATGTACTCAAGCGAAGGGTTATGCTCGCAAGTTCGGGCGGCGTAAGGTAACTAATCGCTTAGATCTCCCAAGAGATTGTCCTTCTCATCATCTGTAAGATTATCTTCTCGAGGGGCAGCTTGAACCAGTACTGGGGGCGGAGGTGTCGTGCTTTGTGGCACCCCCAATGGCGGCATTATGGGAGAAGCCCCCGCTGGAGGAGGAGGAGCAGGAATGCCTGAGATCCCGGGAGGCGGCGGGAGCGTTCCTGGCAAAGGCGGAGGGGGCATTCCTGTGGGATTTGGCGAGGGAGGCAATCCCGGGGGCGGTGGTGTACCAAGCGCACCCGGCGGAGGAGGAATCGCTCCCGGCAAGGGAGGTGGTGGCATTCCTGCGGGATTTGGCAGAGGAGGAGGTGGTAGCGGCAGCGCTGGCGAGGTCGATGCTGCAACTTGGGATGATGCCGCATCTGGCAGCGCCGGAGGCGGAGGAATCGTGATTGAACTGGTACTAACAGCAGGGGATGTGGCTTCTGAAGGAATATCTGTATTGGGTGCAAGGGACTCGGGTTTCGTCTGTAATTTCTCCTGTGTCTGAGAATCCGCTTCGCTATCTGTAGATTCTGAATCGGATATAGAATCCTGTTGTGTGGTTTTGGATTCTACAGTGGTGTCGTTTTGTTCAACATCCTGCACAGGCTTGCTTTCAACATATTCATCTTCAGCAGTAACATTTTCATCTACCAGTGGTTCCTCAACTACCGATTCTGTAACTTCTCCGATGTGCTCTAAAGAAGGTGAGGTTGTTGCCTCAGGAGAATTATTGGTTGGAGGTGGTGTTTCTGGTGTTGAAACGGCCGGGGGTTCTATTGCAGCCAACATTTCTTCTTTCTGTGCTGCTCTTGCCTCGATTTCCTCCTGCTTAGCCTTCCTCTCCGCTGTAAAGCGCTCTGCTATTGCCTCCGCTCTTGCATCAAGCATCTTAGTGTTCAATTGTTCACCACGAAGGACCCCAATCATCGCATCATCTACCATATCCATTGCTAGATTTGTTAGTTCTCTGTTAGATCGCCATCTATTGACGTAAAATGGATGATTTCCTGAATTTGTTGAAATTACAAATCGTTCTGGATCCATCAATTGCAAAACAGCAAGCGATGATGCAATTACAAATGGTATCAGGAATAATGCGCTTATAGTGAGGGATGATATCGCTGACGCCCCAGCAACTACCCACCAAACTCCCTTGAAATCATCTAGCCAGTCTAACCTTTGATGGGAAAACCCGGTGTATGAGTCTCGACGTGTGGCTAAAATGTCGTTAACCGATGGGGATGCTCCAATTCGTTCAATTTTTGCCACTCTAATCAACTCTTCATCCACTAAAATGGAGAGCGTACGATCGCCACATGATGACTCCTTGAGGACGAACTCATCCATGTTTGTCCCTGATCTTACCCCTCGAGCACGCATACGCTGAGGCCCATCAACCCATGATTGAAGAATTCCGCTAAAGCCTGCAACAATCGCTGATGACGTTGCAAGAAGCGCCAAAAGAGGGCCTTCGCCCCACTCTAGATCATAATCAGTTTCTGGTAAAATCAAAGACCAAACCAATACGGATAATCCAAGCCATACACCCGACCCACCTGACAGCAAATTTGGTAGATTAGAACTGGCACCTAACATGGACCTTACTTGCATCACAGTGGCCACAAGCAGAATTACTGACCCGGCAATCAGCATTATCATCGCTACAAAACCTGCTTCGTGGTAATCGCCAATGTCTCCACAGGCCTCATCCACAACAGAGGATGATTCGCCCTTTAGCTCGGCCAGACAATCATCATGCATTTCTCCCAATTTTTCAGTTGTCGTGTCGCATTCATCATCCAAACATACTTCCGCTGAAACTTCAGTCAGACTTGTATCAGATTTTATTGAAGCGTCGCCAGATTCTTCAGTATAAGACAACCATGATTCGTTTATTACTGAGTTTGCTGCTAATACCAAGGCAAAAACCGTAAGCGCTAAGGCGATTTGTGACCCAGAATTCCTCTCAATAGTAACGGCTCGTGATAGTGGTGAAACCACCGTATCATCTTCGCCCATAGTGGACATGTGGAAACAATTCACTCATGAATTTTAACCATGAATGGTGCTTAGGCATGCTTTTCTGTTAACCATGCTTTGACACCGTCACGTGCTGAGAATCCTTTACCTTCCTTTGTACCAACCACAGTTTCAATCGATGCCTCAGATGCTATGTCGAGTATCCTGTCACTAACTGGTCCATTGAATACAATTGCTACAGCACCATCCGCTTCCTCAGCAGCCGCTGCAAGTTTAGCAGGACTTACCGCATCGGAAATTGTTCCGTCTACATTGACAAAAACAGCGTTGTTCTTCTTCAACTCAGCTATGTGGTCAAAGTATTCGTGGATTTGTGCTGGTGTTTCTTCGACTTCATCTATCTCATCAAGCCAAGCATCAGCATCTTCAGTAGGTTCGTCTTCAGGTAACTGTGAAGCGAACTTTCCTGCGTCTATCTTTTGTGAAAGGCACTTTGTAACTGTCTTTTGTGGTAGTAACTCCCATTCTTGGCCTACGGGTGCTTGAGCAACGAAATCAATCTTCAGCGTCTCATTCAATTGGCGGAAAAGCATTTCTCCTCCCCTGTCTCCATCGATTGCAAGAATAACAGTTGATTTAGAATTAGCAAGATCGACCAATTCCTGTTTTATTGAGCCCGCTCCGTCGCAAGAGATTGCATTCTTTACTCCAAAATTCAGTAGGTTTCTCACATCATTTCTTCCCTCAACGATAATCAGTGATTCACTACTCTCGATATTTGGCCCGCATGTTAGTCCGTGGTAATTTTTTGCCGTACCTACGGTTAGAACGCTACGAACCTCTTCGATAACAGTCTTAGTAGCTGCATCACCGGAATTGACCATTTCCAGTAACAGGTCTTTAGCCCTGTCGATTACTGCATTAACCTTTGTAGAGCGAACGTCTTGAATCTCTTTTACAACTATCTTAGCGGCACATGGGCCTATTCTATCTATTGTCTCTAAACTCGATGCGATAATCGCCGTCTCTACATTATCCATGCTACTTGGAATCAAAATTTCTCCATTCACCTTTCCGCCGCTGCTCTTTACCTCGACATCCACGTGACCGATCCTGGCCGTGCGTTGCAATTTCCTGAGTTCAAGATCCTCCCCGAGGAGGCCTTCTGTCTGACCCATAATTGCGCCAATTATATCCTTGCGCTGGACGTTTCCATTGACCTTTAGGTCTGCTTTGATGAGGTATTTCATGGCCTTGGCTTTGCCTCCGCCTTTCCCTCCTCCGTTGTGTTTTCTTCCCATTAGAATCTCTCCTTGTCCTTCCTTAGACACTCCTTTTCAGTGAGCCTTTCGGCACATTTTCCAGGGTGACCAAAATCGCCAAGCAATGAGGCGTTTATGGTCGTGAATTGGATTTTGGACAAACACTCCGACAGACCCACCCTTATTGAATCCTATTACTACAATTTGAGGAAAAATAGGATTTCAACTACAAGCAATGAGGTTCAAGAGGTAAGAGTTCTACGGTATTCTGTGACCGGCGAGAGTATAGGGGCGCTTACCGTGTTCAGGACAACTACCGAAGTAATGCTTCGTGACGGAGTTTTGACACGCGAAGAAAAGCGCTTAATCATCAAACTCGCTAACGCCTTAGGCCTATCACAAGACGAGCCTGCAGAGATTTATTCTGCTATCCGAGAGAAAAGAGAAACATCTGCCGGGAGAGAGGTTACGCCGAACGAGCAACGTCTGGTTTACACAAGAGTCTTCGAGGTTGCAATCGTCAATGCCTCTTTATCCAAAGATGAGTTTGCCGTTCTCGCACATTTGAGAAATCAATTCAACATTAACGATGATGATCATGCTAGAATTGAAGCCGATTTACGTGACATGATTCGTCAAAAGACCGAGGATGAAAACGTGGTCGAAAAACTTCTAGGTACCCTCAAAGATAGTGTTTCACTGGTTGGAAGCCTGTTTGACAGTGTTCGTACAAAGAGTGCTTGAGGTGAGTACTTGGCCGACAAGTTAGATACCCTTTTCGACCAAGGCTTGCCCAAGGGTAAGAAAGTTCTATCCTTTCTGAAATCCGCTTATGATTGTGGTTCACAAGGGCTGGTGAACAGGTCGATTACCGACAAAGTAATCCAAAAAAGCGGCCTTGCTTTTCATATTGGAACTGACGATCCTACTATGAGAAGAATCGCATCATGGATATTAACTCATCACGAAAACAGAGTTGAGGAATTATACAAAAGATTGTGGAAAAGGTGTGGTCGAGAAGATGTTAAGCTAATCGGCCTTTTGATAGCAAATACCGAAGGCGATGCTTGGGGGAAAATGTTGAAAATAATCAACAAAGGAATACCTTTGGATTTAGTCTTGGAGGTTGCTGAAGAAATCAAGAGATCGGGCCGGAATATACCTAGTGTAGAATTTTTGACACGGTGGAATGCAACCAAAATACAGAAGCAGAATGCTATGCTGATAGCCTCACTTGACATGAAGAAGGAATATACGGACCTCGTTAAAAATGCGCCTCGAGGCGGAGAGTTGTTCGAACGTATCAGAAAACGCTCTCTAGACGCGTGAGTTTTTCTCTCTCTTCTGCACAGGCCTATTCATGGCAGACCGGTTCCTCCCTGCAGATGACCCCGTTTTGGAAGATGTATTGAATTGGACTGTCGAAAGGGATGCAAAGGATATCAGACGATTGTTAGAGTGGCTTCCCTTGGCACGGTCGTCCAAAGAAAGAAGAGCGCTGCTTGCTAGAGTACACGAACTGTTGAGTGAGGTTGAATTGTCGCTGAACGGATTAGATTCAATGCACTGAGGTTTGGTTTTGTTAACAGGTATTATTCTTGCCGGCGGAGAATCGTCTCGCATGGGCATAGATAAAGCCTTGATCAACTCTAATGTTGAAAGGCTTGCAAGTGAAATGAGAAGTGCGGGTTGTAATAGAATCATAGTAATGTGCGGAACTGATGAGCGTGCTGAGATGTTTTCTGAGGAATGCGTGACAGATAGTAAACCGTCACTTGCAGAGTCTATACTTGATTTGTTAGCAACACTTGATGGGGCCATCCAACTGGCTTCATGCGATGCGTATCTTGCTGATGCCGATTTGTTTTCGAAAATTGATGGCGTTCCCCTTGATGACTCAGGAATTCGCCAACCGCTTCTAGCGAAGTTTGAGATTTCTGCAAGACTTAATCACTCTTCTAAAATCACTGAAATGTTTGAAAATATACCCTCTTGTGAAGGAGGAATAAAAGCTAGAAACGTAAACACTCCTGACGAATTTAAGGCGATTGAACAATACCTTGACTAATCATGTCAATCACTTTTGGATATAGTAAGTGCTCTTTCTTTTTTACCCTTTCAGCGAGCGTTTCTTCATTATCGCTTGGAAGTACTACGACCTCTTCAGAAGCAATGATTGGGCCAGTGTCCATACCACTGTCGACGAAATGTACTGTGCAGCCAGATTTCTTCACGCCTGCTGCGATAACGTCTCTATGAGCATGTGCTCCAGGGAAATTTGGTAAAAGTGATGGATGAATATTGAGTATTCGTCCTGCCCATGGCTTAACAAAAGAGGGTGTTAGAATCCGCATATATCCAGACAGAATTATCAATTCTATCCCAAAATCGGATAAAACATCTAAAACTTCACTTTCGTGAATTAGCCGTCTTTCATGCTTATCTTCCACATCGGGTAAAGGGACGGCTATCGCAGAAACCCCAAGGGCTTCGGCCTTTGCTAGTCCGCTTGCTGAACTCCTATCACTAATCACAACATTTGTGATGTGTAAACAGTCTGTATCCTGCTGATGTCTGATTAAAGCCTCCATCCCTGAGCCTGAACCTGAGATAAGCACAGCAAGACGTAAAGGATCTTCGATACTTCCTACTCGGGGAAGTACCCATTCCTCTGCCATATCATATCGCAGAACTAATTCGCAAATAGCCCTTCTCTAGTGAGGTCGCATGTTTGCCAAAACTAAATTTCGATTTAACTGTGATAATTTGTTCAGTGACGGAATAAACGATGACCCGTGAATAGCATCGCTATACCACGTGAGTTGGCTTCATCGATGACCTCCTGGTCTCTAATCGAGCCCCCTGGGTGAACTATTGCCGAGGCCCCTGCTTCAGCCGCTTGCTCTATTCCGTCTTTGAATGGGAAAAATGCGTCACTAGCTAACACACAGCCTTTGCCTCTCTCCCCAGCACGTCTTGCTGCTATTCTCACGGCTTCAACCCGACTAGTTTGTCCAGGCCCGATTCCGACTGTTGCAAGTCCTTGAACCATTACAATCGCATTGGACTTGACCTGTTCGCAAACCTTTACAGCAAATTTCATTGAAGCGATCTGTTCCTTTGTCGGTTCTTTTTCTGTTACAACCTTAGCTTTACTCCAATCAATAATCGGGGCTTCCTCCGTTTGTACAAGCCAACCTCCTTCTATGGGTTTACGTACGGTTTTTCTTGGCAACGAAGATAATCTGTTGTTAGGCGAAGCGATTGTGAGGATTCGCCGGTTCTTTTTCTGCATAAGAATTTCTTTGGTTCCTTCCTCATACGCTGGAGCCATTAAGACTTCGAGGAATAATGGTGCAACTGCTTTAGCAAATTCCATAGTAACCGGCTCATTTACACAGATAATCGATCCGAACGCACTTTCAGGGTCGCTAGCTAATGCTGCCTCATAAGCTTCGGCCTGGGTTTTTCCAAGTGCTGCACCACAAGGGTTGTTGTGCTTAACAATGACACATGCATGGGGTGTATCTGGCCATTCATCTGTTGACAGAGCCCGACATAATCTCAAGGTAGCATCTGCATCTGAATAATTATTGTAACTCATTGCCTTGCCTCCTTCGACTGTGGCGGTTACGAGAGTTTCTCCCTTTGCAGCACCCGGTTCAACATAAAGCGCAGCGGCTTGGTGAGAGTTTTCCCCATAGCGTAATTTTTGCTTCTTGTGAGCGGCGACTGTCATCGTTTCCGGTAATCGAGATGATTGCTCTTCTGTATCATTACTATCCTCTGGTAAGCCATTCCATCGGCTTGCTAATTCGTTAGCGATCGCAGAATCGTAGGTTGCTGTGTGCTCGTAGGCTTTGAGGGCTAGATCTCGTCTGAAATCAGGAGATATATTCCCTGATTGTAATTTGGTAAGAACGAAGGAGTAATCTTCAGGGTCACATGTTATTACAACATTTGCGTGATTCTTTGCTGCGGCTCTGACCATTGTAGGACCACCGATGTCTATCATTTCTAATAACACAGAATCATCTAAAGGAGGTTTTACTGCCGCTGCATCGCTAAACGGGTACAAATTACATGCCACGACTTCAATCATAGGGTATCCTAGTTCTGCAAGTCCCTTAGCATCTGCTTCATTCTCTAGTCTACAAAGCAAAGGACCATGAATTGCTGGATGTAGTGATTTAACTCTACCATCAAAAATTTCTGGATGGTCTGTTACGTCCGAGACGCTGATAACGGTCAACCCAGCGTCTTTCAATTTCTTCGCAGTACCACCAGTTGATACCAATTCAAATCCAAGATCGTGTAGACCTTTTGCGAATTCAATTATTCCTGTTTTATCATAGACAGATAGCAAAGCGCGAGGACGGGCGGACTTATCCATACTCAATACCCGTTAGGAGAGGTAGCCGGGTCAGTCTCATGAAGGTGCCGACTCAGTCTCCCCGAGCAGAAATAACCTGATCGACCCTCAATAGGCCACAGGCAGACTCACAGGCAGCTGATATCGAATGCTCAATTGTATATGCAGGGAGCCATACGTTCTCAATCTCTCCGGGTGATCCAGATTGCGTTATTCCACTATTTGTTTTGCCGGACCGGTGTAAAGATCTTAATTGTAAAAGAGAGTCTATTCTATCGCCACCGGCATTTACTGCTAGAGCCGCTGGGATGCCCTCTAGTGCCCTGGCGAACGCTTCCATTGCCAGCCTTTCTCGACCAGCGCAACCCTCTGCTGCTTCACGAATCCTCAGAGAGGCCGCCATGTGCAAACTGCCTCCTCCCAAAACTATCGAGTCTTCCTCTTTTGCCAAGCAGGCTGAACGTAGTGAGTCGAATAATCCCCTGATGGTTTCTTCTGCAGCTACTCCATCTGTGCCCCCCACGAGAATAGTAACAATTCCTGAGCTATCTCCGACATCAAGGATTATTCGCTCTCTAACACCCTCTGGCCCCTCGAGCCTTTGATGCTCTAATCCACTAATACTGCCCAAACATGCAGGTATGTCATCAATATGGTCACATAGATGGGCGCCACATGCCTCGGCTATATCTTCAGCAACAGGCTTCTCAACGCCTCCAAGAGCGAAAATTCCTGAATCGGCAAGAGAATGTAGTATCCTGGAATCAATACTTTCCGCAGAAAAAATTGCTTTCGCCCCACATGATTTTACCTTCTCAATAATCAATTCGATTTTATGCTGCTCAGCATCTATGAATCGTTCATACTGCTCAGGTGTGCTAATTTCAATCTCTGATGATATTTTTGATTCTTCCAGCTCTAAAGGGCACGATAATACAGCCACTTTTACAGAACTTAATTTTCGTGGCATCCTCTCTAGGGCTAACCTTTTTTCCAAAATTAGTCCTCGGACCAACTTAGAGGTTGCTGGAGTTCCTTCTCCTGCTTTGGCCATCCGTACACGTTCATAGTCGCAGTCCGGTATAGAGTTTACAGCGCTAGCAATTAATTTTGATAAATGATTCAATGCGCCCTCAGTTGAGCGCCCAACGAGAGCGGTTCTGGCTACCAATTCTAGGTTCTCACCGATGGATGTAGCCCTTTCGTCTAACTCGTCCAGAGTGTGTGCGAGGGCCATCTCGTAACCTTTTACAAGAATCAGAGGATGTAGTCCCCTCTCCAGCAATCTTCCAGCCTCACTCATTAATTCGCTTGCTAAAAGAATACACGCAGTTACGCCATCACCGCATGCGTTTTCTTGGCTCTCAGCAAGACTAACAAATGCTTTTGCTGCTGGATGTTTGACCAACAACTCAGCAACTATTTTTGCACCATCATTGGTAACAGCCGCTTCACCATTATTCTTGTATAGCATTTTATCCAAGCCATTTGGTCCAAATGTGCCTCTCAAAACATTACCAAAAGCTATTGCTGCACCTACCAATTTCTGCGTTACACCGATACCACTGGTCACAGATGTTGTGGCATTAGTTATCCTAACCGGGGCCGTGCCCGAGCCGTCCGGAGATTGTGCCATGTTGCAAGCGAAATGATGCGCCTTCATCAATCCATCTTCTATCTAACCAACAAAAAAATCCAGAACATGGAGCATGTGATTAGCATACCAGTCGTCCATTTTAGGTGAGACAGGGCATGACTAGGGAGAGAGTTTTCCTTATCGATTAATTTTCTTGACTCTTTTTCTGTTAATTCTTTTTGTCCTAATGACCAAGCACTTGCGGCGACTCCGCCAGTTACCACTGCTAAAACAGCAAACAATATTGTTGTAGAAACCGTTGCAAAACCCTGATTGTACAATCCAAGTTTTGCAGGTCCAAGAAGAACCGCTAAAGAAGGCATGAAGGGCAGATAATAAGAGAAAAATATGCTTACTGCACTATGCTTGTTAGGCTCTTGTTCAGCCGTTACATTTTCGTGCCGCCAAACATAATGCCAGCCAGCCCAGTCTGCTACAGCGGTCATAACGCTGGCAGTGATAACCAACAACAGCGTAGACGTCATATTTAGTCTAATGAGGCATGTGTTCAATAGACTGTCGGAACAAAAAGGGTCATCTTCTACGTTTCTTTGATTTGCGACCTCTTTTTGAGTACTCCCAAGCTTTAGACTCTCTTGCTCGGCGCTCTAAAGTTTCGTAGTGGTCCTCAACAGGAACCTGAACGTCATTCGGCATCTCCGCAAAAGATGATACTGATAATTTCATGCCCCCAAGTTCTTCTTGCAAGTCACGAATATTTTCACCACCCTTCCCAATAAGCGTCGCTACCACTCCTTTTGGGGCATAAATCTCAGCAGAATTTGAACTAGTAATTTTGACTGCGCATGATACACCGACCCAATCTCTAATTTTGTTGATTAATTGGTCACGTGCCAGTGTTGCTATCGGGGTTGCTCCATTAGCAGATTTTACACCGTCAACAGGGACAACTGCGATTTCTGATCCAAATGCAAACATCTCGTGTGTGATTTTACCACTTGGAAATTCAACCACTTCTATGACAGGTCTTGCAAGTTCCTCTTGCATTCCACTAGGTGGTTTAACGGTCATTCTCAATTCGAGAACTTGTTGAATTTGTCCTGCCTCAACATGAAGGATGGTGTCCAAAACTTGGCTTACAAGTCCAAGTTCTACTTTTCCAATCAGCCTCTGAATTGCTTCTAGTGCAGAATTTGCGTGAGTAACTCCAAGTAACCCCACACCAGCTAATCTCACATCTGCAAATATCTCAAAGTCTCTAGCTCTTCTGACTTCATCAAATATGACAAAGTCGGGCCTTACTAAGAAGATTATTTCAGCTGTTTTTTCCAAATCTCCCTCAAGAGGGGCGTATTGAGTTATTCTGTTTGCAAGTTGCAAATCCCTAGGAGCCTCCATTGTTTTGACCATAGCTCCAACATCTTCATCCAGATATTCTGCAATTGCTTGAGCCAACGTTGTTTTCCCCGAACCTGGGCGCCCACAAATGAAAACTCCTCGGTGATGATCAGATAAACGTGAGATTAGTTTTGGGTCAATATCGTAATCACTCAGGGATAGTTTCGCTACAGGCCTTACTATCGTAATTTCTCTAGCGTCTGCGAAAGGAGGCCATGCACAAGAAATTCGTAAATCACCAAGCTGTATAACCTGGCAGCCTTTCCTATCTATTTCTAAAAAACAATCAGACCTATCTCGATTATCTTCCACAAGATTTAGTATCTCTTCCTGCAGTGATTCTAGTCTTAATGTGTCCCATTTTCCATCATCTGCACCCTCTACATCTGAAAGTCTAAGATTTCCGATTCCGCCCGCCTTCGTGCGTGGAGGGCAATCTGCTTTCAAGAAAAGAGTGTGCACATCGTCTTCCAATAGGTTCTCAAGAATCTCCGGTAAATCTGGGTGGCTGGAGAAGGTTGCCATGAGTAAAGGTGTGAGGGTTTAGGCTTTGACACTTCGCTCAAGCCCTAGCAGGTTCGAGGGAATAATAAGTCCACCAAAGATATGCTGTGGTTAATCCACAAATGACTATCCCTGGCCCGGCAGGCATTCCTATTGCTGTTCCTAAGACAACCAGAATCCAGGTACAGATTATGAATGAAACAATGGAGAGAATTCTCGCTCTGTCAATACCTAGCCATGCCTTGAGATCTTCCCAGCGAATCGCAGTCCAAACGACTACGAAGCCAAGAATGTAGACACTTGTGAAAATCATCGTGTAGAAAAGAGATTCCGTGACGAAATAATTGAACCCAATTGCCCCCAAAGAGGTAGTCCATAACTTCTGTAGAGGGTCTTCAAACCTCGTCAACAAAAAGAGTGCTGAGCCAAACCCAATTATGAGAAATAACGGGTTTGATGCACCAAAGGATTCGATTACTCCGGATAGTTCAGGTAGGGGCTCAAGTACGAATAGAGGTTCGGAGTCTTCAGGTGATGCGCTACCCGCCATGATTAATCCGAGATAGATTTGATTCTTCAATGTGGCCTTGATAGGAATCGATTCTGCTTCGCCCGTTCGGTCCACCTGACTCCGCGAAGTGCTGCTCCATAATCAGGCACAGGCGTCCATGATTTATTCTCGTTGAATCGCTTAACATTCCGCACCATATGCATCAGTTCCGCTTCGAGAGGGGAACACGAAGATTCACAAAATATCTCTTTCTCCTTACCATCTGAAATCAAAAATGCTCTATCATGAATTCCAAGGTCGATACGGAGAGAACCACTAGAGCCCGTTATCTGAATATTCCTTCTCTCCTTACTTGCCCCCCATGCCACATCGATTATCGCTTCAATGCCGTGAGGGAATTCTAGAGCAATTCTGGAATCAAGGTTGTCGCCTTCAACACTAACATTGTTAGGTTCCGATTCACTCATCAAGTGACACATCAAATCTATGGCGTGCACGCCTAGTGATTCTATCACATCACCTCCGGGGGGGGCGCTCCTTTGCGTTCTCCGAACGAATCTCAGGGTTTCTATTCTCCCCAGTTCTCCGTTGTTCAGCATTTGATTTGCCATAATGATTGCTGGATGAAATCTCAATAGTAATCCAACCCCGAGAATTCTTCCATGTTCTCTAGCGGTGGCAATCACATTGGCTGCCTCTGTTTCGCAATTCCCTAATGGCTTCTCAACCAGTACATGATTGCCTTCAGAGAGTAAATCTCGTGCCTGTTGCGAATGCATATTAGATGGTGTGGCAAGAATTACGAAATCGAATTGCAACCCTTGTATGCTAACAGTGGTTTCATCCGCCAACTCTGCAGCACTTCTTGCCTCATTGGATGGGTCAGCTACTGTGATGTGGTCAATCAACCCCTTATCCCTCATTGCACTAAGCACTGATAAGTGATTCAGGCCCCATCGGCCGCACCCAATTAACGCTACTTTTAGCATGAAAATCACAATGTAGAGAGAAATTAACGACCGGGGTCACTGGCGCTATCTTCAGACTCGTTTTCGGTTTCTTCAGAGGGTACATCTGATTCAATATTGTCAAAAGTAACGAGTTGAACCATATCCACTTCTTCCAATGTATCAAGTTGAGTCACCGTTACTCCAGCATGAGAAATTGCGTAAATGTAATCGCCCATGAAAATTGACCTGCGTATGTTGTAAGAATACCACCAATGATTTTCATCGGTTTGATAGAATTGCGAGTGGTCGACCTCGCCGTAAATTTCCAAACTTTGTTCTGTGACATTAATTATCATCAGCTTACTAACCCACTCATATTCGTAATGATAACGGCCATCATCATCATAGTGAGAACTAAAACGATATGTATTCATTGGAACTGCTAGCATGTTTTTTGGCTCCCAATATTGGAATGCTTTGTGCTCCCATGTGGCCTCTGACCAAGCCCAAAACCATCCTTCTTCGGGATTTTCAACCGGAGAGAGTGACAGTGTTTGAGCAAGTTGAGGATCAGAGAAATTAGAAACATCGAACAGAGAAAGGCGAGTATGCCCCCAGTCTAATCCTAGGCCGGTTTCCTCATCCGCGGGACCAAGACCAATTGTGAGGATTGCATCATCTGATAGAGGGTGTATGTATGTGGAGACTCCTGGAACCTCAAGTTCACCCATTATGGTAGGAGAGGTGGGGTCGCTAAGATCTATAGTCCATAGCGGGTCCATGTTCTCAAATGTAACAATGTAAGCCCTATCATCCAAAAATCTAGCAGACCATATTGTTTCATTGTACGCAATTCCATCTACTCTTCCTAGTTCCATTAAACTGCTCTCTCCAGTCTCAATATCTAGTGAGTGAGAGAGGGTTATTACGTGGTTTTCCATTGGTTCGGGGTTTTGCATCCACCACCGAGCCCATTGGCCAGTTGTTGTCGCCACCCTAACGACGCCTTCATGCTCTGAAATTGAGAACTGGTCAAGGATTGTGCCATCAACTCTCCCTGAACCGGAATAGGTTGTTTCACCTGGATCACTGATATCGAAGGTGTGAATGTTTGTTGATTCTAATATGTCGTCATGACCCCAATACCACCACCAGTCCCATGCGTTCTCTGTTATGATTAAGGTATCTTTAGACGAGTATACAAGAGGCCAATTTCCGACGATATGGTCGGCTTCAAAAGATAAAACATCAGAGTTCAGATCAATAGTGAATATGCTAGTATATCCTCTGTTTAGTGCCCCCTCCGGTGTCGCGAAGTCGGAGCAATCGTCACCGCTGAGGTGGTGAGTGACTATGTCCCCGTCTATTCTTTCATGAACTTGAGGTAAAATATCCTTCAGAGATATATTTTCCATCAATCGTTTGTTATGTTGGATAGAATTTTGTGCTGCAATCTCACGCATGTTTCTTCTCTGCTCTTCGCTGTAATCTTCGTAATAGTAATCATCTGGATAGGTTAACCAAGTTCTCAAATCAGGGATATTCATCCAGGTGTGAGTAACCGCTCTTACTGTTCCAGATACTTCACGTGCTGTCAGGTAATATCCTTCGAGATATAGCTCTCTATCTAGCAAAGGAGTTGACGAATCTGAAATGTTGAATATTGTAAATTTTGTTAAGGTACTAGTTCGCCACCCATACCAATCTCCATTCCAAAATTTCATAACATCTTGGAGTGGGTCATCTTGTTCGATGTTCCAATTCGAAACAACTGATATTACAATCAACTTATCTTCATTTAACATCATCGCCACTGGGTTGCCTTGGATTTGAGTAGATGATGCATGTTCTATCTCTCCAAATTCTGGTACATCCATTATGTGCAGTATACCATCGTCTACGAAGAAGATATTGAATCCATTAGTTTTCACGAAGTCGGCCTCATCAACACCCTGCTCTTGATTGTTAGTTCCAGAATAATCAACCCCTTCTGTTCTTGTTGCAGGCTGTGAAGAAGGAAGAGATGACGAAGACTCGTCCATTCCCACATCTACACCGTCTTCAGCCCACATACCGCCTCCCCAGTAGTATTCTTCTTCTACTGCCTGAAGAAGAGATGTGCGGGCTTCCTCGAGGATGCTTGATTTCAACGAAGATTCTAACTCTGTGCAATCGTCGTACACTTTTAGATTTGGAGAACCTATGGACCTCTTGGTTTCTTCACCGAGGTCTACAGATACTAATTCATGTGACTTCTTGTCATCTTTCGAAGCCCCTAAACAACCCGAGGTTGCCATCAAAAAAACCAGCAATATTGCAATAATAGGGCGCGATAGTTTGGTGGCCATAACTCCCCCTGGCCCTAGTCATTTAACATAACATTGGTATCATGATTTGCCAAATGACCCATGATAATATGAATGAGCGGTGTGCGTGCACCTCTTGATGACAAGCTCTAGCATCAACCCTGTCAAGAAATGGGTAATGCGTCAATACTGGCGAATGCAGCAATCACAGTCAATCATTTCTTTGGGATTACTCGGGTCAACTCTGACCTTGCTTTTGTGGGACTATGTTAGTTGGAGGTTCTCTGACCAATGTGATGAAGGGTTCTGCTTCAGTAATTCAGTACTTGGTATACCTGCTACATATATCGGTTTGCTGAGCATATTTGCAGGTCTTATCTTGATTGTATTGTGCGTTGGTTATCTCTACGACAGAGTATTTTCTTTGTGGACAGCACAAAGAAGCGTTGATTTCGAAAGAAACCCGTTTTGGACATACGCTCTATCGCCAATGTTCATGATGAATATGGCAATGACTGCTGAAAATCTAAAAAGAAATTCTCCGGATGATAAAGAGTTACAATCTCAAATGGATTGGATACTGGAATATTGCAGGGAAAACGCGGATTCTGAAATATGGGCTAGAACGGTTCAGCACTGGGACAAACATATCTCTGAGACGCCAACATTCTGGTTCTTAGATGAAGAAATAATGTCCAAGGCTAGATCTCAAAAAATTGAGGATGAGGATTGATGGGCATTGAAATCGAGAGACGATTTTTAGTCGATGGACGAAATGACAAACCTTGGCGAACTGGTGAATTTAGTGAAATCGTTCAATATTACCTAGAGAATGTGAAACATGTTGATGGTCGGTTATTGTGGAATGAGATTCAACTTGCTGAGGATGATAGAGAACTGAAAAACCTCACGACCTGGAGAATCCGATATACAAACGGAATTGCAACCATAACTGCGAAAGGAAGGCGTTTTGGTGCTACTGCAAATGAGTATGAGTGGCCTGTAGAAACAGAAATCTACAATTCTTTGCCCCTCGATGAACTGCCTAAGGTGGAAAAAACTAGGCACTATTGGAGAGGAGATGATGATCTGTTGTGGGAAGTCGACGAATATGAAGAACCTATTGCCGGACTTATCATCGCTGAGGTTGAGTTAGAGGATGAAGAGCAAAACGTGATTTTACCTACCTGGGTTGGTCTAGAGTTAACCTATTTGCCTGGTTGGTCGAATGCATCGCTTTCGAGAATGATCAAGGATTCAATACGGAATTAATCCTCTCGATATCATCACTAGATAATGACGGATGTACAGGTATAGCAACCAATCTACTTGCCACATCATCACAAATTGGTAGTTCGTAATCGTGCTGGGGATGGTCACTGTAGACCCCATGTCTATTGCAAGGGAGTGGATAATGTACTCTAGCATCGATGTTCAAGGAAGCGAGCTGAGATATCATATTTTCAGGGTCAGTACTGAGTACACACAATTGGTGCCAAGCATGTTCAGTGTTTGGTCTAATCTTCGTTTGGTGGAAAATTAAACTTGCATTTTCTCTTCTTTTATTTGTCCATTCTTCTAAGTGCTTCAGTTGCACCCTGCCTATAGCTGCAGACACCTCGCCCATTCGCAGATTTGTTCCTAATTCTGTAGACTCTAGCGATTCGTTTCTTCCGTGGTCAACAATTCGCCTCATCCTATCTGCTAAATCTGAACGAGTGGTGGTAATCATTCCGCCCTCGCCTCCAACCGCCATATTTTTTGAAGGGAAGAAGGAAAAGCAAGCAATGTCCCCAATTGCACCCGCTTTTTTGCCATCAAGTGTAGCTCCGTGGGCTTGAGCTGCGTCTTCGATCAGTGCTATACCATTTCTATCG
Organism: Methanobacteriota archaeon; assembly: GCA_002720115.1. Taxonomy (GTDB): domain Archaea; phylum Thermoplasmatota; class Poseidoniia; order Poseidoniales; family Poseidoniaceae; genus MGIIa-K1. The sequence continues at coordinate 35,887 of PBGS01000022.1, read as the reverse complement.
CAAATTTCTCTNAACCTTGGAGAAAATGCTTGCCCAAAGATATGTACCCCAATGACTGCTCTTGTTCTTTCTGTAATTTTTGATTCTACGTCATCAGGACAAATGCACCAGTAATCTTCTTCGATATCAGCGAAAACTGGTGTAGCGCCNGCTAAACTGACAGATGTTGCTGTTGCAATAAATGTCATACCGGGAACTATTACCTCGTCTCCTGGACCTATATCGAGAAGGCGCATTGCCGCCCATAAAGCGGCAGAGCCGCTTTGGCAAGGAACTCCTGATAAGGCTCCGCACCACTTCGCAAACTCTTCACCAAACNTCTTTGCCTCAGGACCTTTTACCCATCTACCGCTTGAAAGGGCCCTTATTGCGGCTTTTTCACACTCGGTATCCCAGAATGGTTTAGCGAGGGTAATCCTCTCCATGCGCCGGCGAAACCGTTCGCCTCCTTGAGTGTGTCCCGCCTGAGTGGTAGAGGCAGTCATACTCAAGAGGGTAGCCACTGTTGGCCGGACTATGTCCGAGAAGGATTCTCTTGGTTTGAGAGACCTTGTCGATGATATCCTTGAGAGCCCCAAACAGACTCGGAAAAAGAAAATCAAAGCNAAAGGTATGTTGCTTGGAGAGAGGCGNGACACTGNAGAAATTATTCAAATTGACAAGATGGTCCTAGCAAGACATGCTGCAATGCTTGGTTCCACTGGCTCTGGAAAGACGGTTATGGCAAAATCAGTAATTGAAGAAGCGGCATTGGCAGGTATACCCTCTCTCATACTAGACCCACAAGGAGACTTGGCGAGGCTTGCACTTGCAATCGATGAGAAAGACCTAGCAGAACAGGGTGGAGAAATAGACAGAATGAAAAAATTAATGTCGACAATGGAAGTTAGAATATGGACGCCTTTGCGGTCAAAAGGCTTACCACTTTGCATAGATCCATTCCGCTCTCCTCCTGCAGATTTAGACCCTGAAGAAGCAATAACTGCGTGGGATATGGTTGCGGCTGGCTTCAGTAACTTAGCGGGTTTTGACGTAGAAAAAACTCAAGGGAAGGTGGTTAAACCATTCCTTTATGAAATTCTTGTCAATGGCACAAGACTTGGGTTAGATGTTGGCGATTTTAGAGGCTTAGCAAAGGTAGTAAGAGANCCCAAAGACAATTTCACAAGGGCGCTATATCCTGAAGCTTTCATCGATCTTGATGAAGATGGAGATAAAACAGAAATCCCTACTTGGGAGGAAATCATGTTTGAACATGGATTGCGCGACTATGATGAGATGTTACCGAAGTCGACAAGAAACGATTTAGCAAGGCGTTTGTCTGCGTTTAGTAGTGGTGTGAATCAACTATTATTTTCCAATGGAGTGCCAATCGATATTGACTCATTTTGTGAACCTGCTATGCCAGGTAAAGTCCCTCTAAACATCGTTTACCTCAACACAATTCAGGACGAAGCACAGAAGCAGTATTTTGTACAAGAACTAGCAAGAGNANTGTNCGATTGGATGNTGACNCAGCAACCTGCNGAAGGTGAATTAAAGCTTCTATTTTTCATGGACGAAGTTGCTCCGTATCTACCTCCTCACCCTAGAAACCCTCCGGCAAAAGACCTCATCAAACTGATTTTCAAACAGGCTAGAAAATATGGAGTTGCCTGTGTTCTTGCTACACAGAATGTATCTGATGTAGATTACAAGATTTTAGCGCAAGCAAATACGACCTTTATAGGTCGATTTACCCAACCACAGGATGTAGAGAAAGTTAGGCACTTACTCAAGGAGAGTGGTGGTGACCAAGACCTCGTGAAACAGTTACCCACACTCGGCCCGGGGCAATTCCAGATGGTTGCGCCAGATGTTGACCCTGCGCCTATCCCGATACAATGTAGATGGCTTTACACAGACCATGGAGCCCCATTAAACGAAGACCAAGTGGATGATGTCACAACCCCTGAAATTAGAGCATGGGCGAAAGCGAGGAGTGCAGGTAAGGGAAGAAGTAGAGGAAGGGGGGCTGCCGCTGCTGCTGCACGCGGTTCAAAATGGAATGGCAAAGAAGATTCTGATACAGAAGGGCTNGTTGAATCTGCCCGATTAAAATCGGTTGGAGGGATGACTGCTGCTGCACAAGGAGTTGTGGATGATTCGGCTTTTGAGGTTCGCCTGATGGGTGGGTTAGCTGTTCTGAAAGACGGCCGAGACCCACTATACGTGATGCAAGCCACTGTTAACGCAACAACAGCGCTTGTGATGGGTTGGACTCTAGTGGCACTACTATTAGCATGGAGAGATTCTTCTCTTGAATGGTGGTGGCTTGCAGGTAGTTTTATCCTGACATTTAGTGTTGGGCTAGTAATTTCACTAGAGATGCTGTTGTCTCATGACGCCGAGTTACTACGTAAACTAAGCAAATTTGCAAAAACATCACAAATACTCATAGTTGCCTGGTTGTGGGGATTATTGTATTGGTCCTTTAACGGATTAGACCTATATGGTGCTGAACCATTGTTAGAAGTAGTGGTGGTCTGGGTTAGCCTATTCCTATTGATAGATGGGTGGAACAGATTTAAACTCGGTAAAATCCGATGGAACGGTGGAAATGCGCTATCAAAACTAAAAGGAATTTCGGCGGTCTTAACCGATACACAACTCACAGAAATGCAGTCAAATTCAAAACAAATTCTTGCTGGATTAAGATGGATTTTAGACTTGCTGACCTTCACATGGTTATGCATGATTTTAATCAAGCAGCCTGATGGTAATTGGGCAAGACCTACTCTTTGGCTGGCATCCCTCTATGGCCTTACTTTTGGTGCGGAATCATGGCTCCGTGTTAGAGGTAAAATGCCCCTTCCAATCAAATAACTGATTTTACAAAAACTCACTCAAGATAAGCGCTTCTTACAGGATTCTCGTCTAAGTGGAAGAATGAATAAGTTGCCCACCAAGTAATGGTGTCCAAAGCGTCGACTAAATTGCTAGTTCCACTTCTCTCCTCGCCGTAGTCCTTACCGGTAGTATCCATCCAATCAATCATCTCGTCAACNGTATCACAAGTTTGGTGGTAACACCAATATCCATCGACAAGCCCGCCGAACCCCATTGTTACAGTCCCTAAATTGTCTTGGAAACTAGCATGATCAGAGCGAGCGGTTGTATCTTCATAAACAATAATTTCTGGCCTATCTTTAGCTAACCAATCATCAACTTTCCAAGTAGANGANTCGTATCCTGTCCCGATAAGTGTAGACATCTGTTCCTCNACACCTATTGCATCTGAACCTATCCACAAAGCCAAATTTACCATTCCAGGTTGATTCATCACGTCATGGTCAAGACTCGGTCCAATGTAAACCCGCATCGGCCAAACCTCCTCATCTTTTGGATAACCATCAGGGTCGATTTGTGGATCAGGATCACAGTTNGGTTCCCCGCCGCCATGGTTTCCNCCGCAAGGNGCACCTCCGCCTCCGGGCCAGTTAACTCCTGCCATATCCAAATTGACATAATTGGTTACCTCGACGTTAGGATTGTCCTCTTTGACCCATTCTTCGGTCCAATAATCGCTACCTCTCTTTCCGCCTTCTTCACCAGACCATAAGCAGAAAACCATTGTGTTCCTAGTACTATATGCAGCCATTGCCTCAGCAACTGTTAGGACCATACTAGTCCCGGCGGTGTTGTCATACGCACCAACGCGAGTACCGTATGTTCTTTCACCAATTAAGTGAGGAGAAATCATTCCGCCGTTGACCGGAGGAGCGATATCAAAGTGAGCACCGAAAACCATCCACTTATCAGGATTAACCTCTCCGAATCTGTAGCCACANATATTGTACGCCTCGGGGTTTTGTTGTCCAGTATTGATTGAATCATAAACGAATCTTTGATTGATAACTTCGAGACCAAACCCTTCAAGTTCCTTTATCAGATATTGCGCTCCATCTTCATAGGCAGCATTTCCTTGCCCGGCCCATCTGTCCAAATATCCAACAGCGCCATCCGCTAAATCTAACGGATCTGGCGTTTCATCCGACATTACATTGATGTAATTCAAGACGGTNCTCCCATCTACCATTCCCATGGAATGCCGCCCACCTTCAGGTTCACTGTATGCTGCAGCAAATGGCCTTTCGACACCCAAGCGAATTGCTAACACATCGCCACCATTTTTACNAGACGGAAGAACTGCATCGAGAGACGTGTTAGTGTTTGTTCTGGAAATCCCTTGATTCTCGCTATTTGAAAATCCATCCCTAGCATACCAGGATTTCCAAGATTCTGTTAGGTCACGGATTGGCCAGTCTTCTCTGCCATAATCACCAATAAGAATCAAAGCAGTATCTGTTCTAGGAGGTGCTAATACAGTCAATTGAACCGATTTACCTGCTTTGATGTCTAAAACTGTTGAGTTTTGGACGAATCCGTCNTCTGGATTGAAAATTAGATATGGAACAAACGCAGATAGGTCCGATTCNGCAGNGATTGTTATTGCTTGAAATTCTCCTCCTATCCAAGTTTTGGGAGTAATTACTACATCGCCTTTAGAAATCTCATCAACGACCTCTTCTCCAAAGCACCCACTCAGGGGCGCGAGACAAAACAACAGAGCGAGAAAACCCGCCACTATCGGTCGCTGCATGAATATGCGTGAACGCCTCCCTATCTCAATGCTACGTTTGTTCGTCAAATGCATTTTCAGATTTACATTTACTTTCATTCACTGTGTTTTAGTATCAATTTGATATNTCGGTCCTTGAAATTGAATTATGGCAACCCGGCTCCCTGCGCGCAGTCAATCTCCAATTGATGAAACACAAATACTCCCGCGCAAAGGCATGCTATACCAATTGCAAGGGCCGGGTCGGGCAGGAGCAAAAATGCGTAATTTTGCTGAGGCCTGGGTTGCAATGACGCTGTTGAATGGCGATTATGTGCACTGGATAGATGGTGCATGCAGATTCGATCCAGCTCGAATAATCCAAACGTTTCCTGAGAACCTTCCNAATGCCGAACAGTTACTGCACGGTTTGTTTATCGGTCGTGGATTTACCGTCCACCAATTCTCACACCTTATCACCAGATTACAAACCGAGATTAAAATTAGCAAGGCCAAATTAATCATAATCGATGGGCCGGTTACAATGCACTTAGATTCCCAAATAGGAAATTACGAGGCCAGATCTTTATTCAGAAAATCTATGGANACACTCATGCGAATAGCCAATGAAAACAAAGTTGCAGTTGTTGTAATCACATCGTCCAAAGCTCATTCTAAGCGCCACAAAAATCTGTTAACAATGGTTCGAAATAGATGTCAATTATCTCTTCTGGGTAAATTAAGGANAATCCGGGGCCAAGAAAAAATGTGGCTATTTCACCTACCAACAAATACTTCCGGGTATCATGAAAAAATTGCTGAACACGAAACTCTGTATCGCTCAATAAGCAGAGTCATCAGAAGCCGTCTTAGAATTGANAGCGTTGAAGAAATCGAATAAAGTGTATTTCTTTGAGCCTCTAGAAATCTCATCATCGCTCCAACCAAATGGGCCAAGAATCGCCCATATGGCTCTTACTGCCAACCTNTCGTAATACTTACAGTCGATAGATACTGGTTTTTTATCCTTCAATTCTTCAAGTAGAATGACCCCTGATGACAAGTCATCTCCTCTAAGCTTAGTAACCACGTAGCGCACCTTTCTCCNGGGTAGAATNTCTTGCCCAATATTTCTGGCACGGATTAAAGCGCGCTGTGTGGAGGTAGATACTGAGAACTCCTCTATTCTCTTCGTGACCCGTTTAATAATTACGAGGTTTTTATAATCGATATTATCAGAATAAAGCTGTTTGATTTCCTTGTGTAACATTTTCAGAATTTCATTTTGGGCCTTGGTTGCATTATGTTTCAACCCCGCATCTAGATGGGTTTTCNAAATTACAAGCGCCCTATTCTGNAAACTTACAATCCATTTGCAGGTTGAGTGTTGTCTTGCCTCAATTCCTCTTAGCTTGAAGCCGTGCTGTCCGATTGCCCAGTATTTTGTCAACGATCCTGCNCCGTGCATTCTGCTAGGCAGAAAGCCNATAACATCGTAAATATCTTCAAATTCAAGTGGTATCCCTATCTTCTCTGATATCTTTTTTGAAAGTTCTAAAGATGCTTCTATTTTCTCTTCGCGTGTTTCTAACTTATTGTTCTCTATCCAAATGCAGTCTACTATCGCATGAAGTATGTTCCAGCCTTCTTCTTCTGCAATGGAAATTGTCGTAAGAAGTATGTCTCTCGCCCAAGCACATATCGCTTCGTGCGCTTCTATTCGCCCGAATCTGGCGTTCTTATATCCAGTATAACCGAAACANGTAACGAGCANCCACTTCAATGCATTTTGTTGCAAATCATATACATCTCCCTTTCTTTTTCTGAGTTTTTTTAAAGCNCTTCTTCTTTCTATCAAAGGTGCAACNACTCTNCCAAGAAAACCATGTGTTCGGGCACAAGTATGTGTCTTCAAACCTGGAACTTGCAATGCAGATGCATGTTTTGAGGGGAATATTTTCGACACAAATAACTCTGCGCGAGATCTTGTTCTGAAGGTTAAATCCGCTTTTTCTGGATCCAGTGGGATAAAGTTCTCGTTCGTTGGCGAATCTGTTGCAACCTCACAGCAAGCACAATTGAGGGTCTCCGGAGATATATTTCTAGTTGCTATGATGCTAGGGAATAAACTTGCAAAATCCAATTCAATAACATCTGCATACACTCCCGGTTTACTATCCAAATACAAACCCCCGCGATCTGTCATCAAAAGTTCCCAAGCCGTTTTGGTATCCTCTGCTCGNTTCTTTTTCCAAGGAACTAACACCTCGTCCTCCATTGCAATTCTCATTTGTATCGCACTAATCACCGAACCCGGAGACAGTCTAGAGATGTCCTGCGGTGACTGCCTTGAATGCCTACTTAACTCAAAAAGACCCAATATTCCCCCTTCCCGAACTATGAAACTTGCATTTAAGTCGATGTGCAGACGTCCGTTGAGTGGAAAATAAGCATCCTTTCTGATAACCTGGCCGTAGGAATGTACAACTCTTGACATTGTTCTTGGAAGTAGTTGTCTTTCCGTTCTACTGAGAGTGAAACTAAAGTTTGTCTTTTTTGAAAGTTTTTCCAAAGCTGCAAAGTGTAAAGCATCTCCACCTTTTGTTATTATGATATCAGGATTTAATTGAGAAATATGGTCTTCAAATTCGATTAGAAATTGTTCTGCTGAATGTTGGCGAGAAACCTTTGCAAAGANCTTTTTCTCTGAGGTAAAACCATCCCAAACAAAAATGTCAATTTGTCTTAGATAGGAGTTTATTGTATCAAATCCGTTACTAGAGTAATATGAAAAATCAAGTTCGATAATTTTCATTTTAGGCCAAGAAATGTTCTCATCTATTACTGAAAATGANGTACCATCCCACTTGACGAATTGGAAAGGGGAAATCCCAAACTCGATGAAAAAACGTTGTGCTAGATGTGCATCTACGGAGTACAAAGAATACCTGTAGTGATCGCCTTTTGCTTCTATGTGGTTAGCGAGTCTACGCATGTTAAATGAATTTTGAACATCTATTTCCAAAACACGATACATCTCAAACTCATCTAATGACAGTCTTTTGTTCACAATTCNCATAGCACCTACTGAAAATTTATTTCTAATTTCAGGTAAAAGTAGCCAGTCTTGTAGCCTCTGCAATAAGCGAATTTCAGAGTGTACGTGAAGCGATGGACACCACGGAATAGAGATCGAATGCATCTTCCGTTCTTCATCAATAATCCATACATCCATACAACGCCCCTCTTCTCCAAGTTGGACATCGACAACCCATCCTTCCAAACAATCACTTCTCACTCTGCAATTTCTGAATTGTTCGTTCTAATTCCTCGATTTTACTGTAGCATTCTAGAATCATCGAAACAAGCATTGGTTTCCAAACATCCATAGTAGGTAGCATTCCTCCTGCTGCTCTACGATTTCTGACGCCGTTCAACATTGTATCCAAAGCATTGCGATCGCTAGAATTCAAAGCCCGTCTAAACGCATTCAATGAGGTCAATTCGCTTTCGACCCTGTTTCTCCAAGTAGGTACTGTTCTGCCCATTAATCGAATTGAATTAAGGTGGAACAGTATTATTTCCAAGAGGGGCGTTCTCTGAAAGTGAAAATGAAAACCGTTCTAACAACAATACGAAGGTTTGATAATCTTCTAAGTCTAATTATAACATGAAGATAATGGTATTAACGGCCCCACTAATTCATGAAATGCTTAGAAAAAGAAGATGTGCAAAGGGCAAGTGCAGACCTAGGAGAACTAGTTATCTTTGGGCAAATATGGTCAGAACAGAAGAAGATGATAAGACTCCAGTAATCGAAGGTTAAAACACGATCTACCACTCAATCTGACGTTTTAATACGATTAGGTTCCACCCATTCATCCCAACTAGTGTCAAATCCTACGTAATGGATTAGGTACGATTTTTCCTTAGAATCTCTAACTAATGCATCCCACCAACTTCCATTCCATTCGACCTTTACCTGTTGGCCGGGGAAATAATCTGTAGTCAACTGGTCTTTTGATGAATTGGAGATTACTGGACAGGGGTTTAAGCCCTCGGTTTGGTCATCAGTAACCCATCCATCAGTTGGCGGACGATCTGCGGAGGATTTTACCCTGTAGTAGTCACCTCGTTTTGTATCCAGGCTATTCCTGTCAGCGAGATACCACCATTGGTCACCATTTCCCATTTTCCAACGAAGAAGTAGTACATCCCCGTTAATGTAACTCGGAACTCCGTCAAAGGTAGTTCCTGGGATGTACGTGCCATTACACTTGGAAGTCCCTGCGCCGTGAACTGTGTAATATTCGTTGGCTTCATCATTGAAGGGGTGGTCTTCTGGATAAGTCTTCCAACCAGTAGGTCCAACAACATAGACTGTGTTCTGCGTTTCAACATGTGCTGTCGCTCTACTATCATAGACTACTCTAACAATTTGACTGGTTTGTAAAGGCCCCTCTCCTAATGCAGGGTGGTTGTATGCGTGGCCATGCAATATACCATCTTTTATTTCAGCATCTCTAATCACCACCTCTGCCTTTAACTCGTCGACAGCGTCGTCTCCAACCATGGATTTTGCAAGTTCACGATAGTCGAGTTCAGCATCCATATTTATCCCGAGGTTCGAGAACTCTTCGAGCACATCTTCCTCTGAAAGTGGATTCTCGCCCATCATAGTCAAGATTTCAAAATATTTCTGAGCAGATATCGTCCCATTCCCTTGCTCATCAAATACCTCAAACGCCTGGATTATCTCTTCAAGTTCGTTTGACTGTTGGCTCAGAAAATTTTGAACAGACTCGGATTCAACATCTGCACTTTCAATCCTGCCCCATTCGACTTGGTCTTCGACATCTCCATCATCAAATAAAATCAAGAAGGTGTGATTTTCATATTCCTTTGAAATTGTAGCAGGGTAATAGGTACCATAATTTTTCCAATTTACCAATACGCGGTCCCCTGGAGAAAATGGGGGTTTTGCAGGCCGTATTGTTCCGGGAGAGGTCCCGATTACAACGGCTGGTTTTATTTCTGTAGCCGTACTTTTTGGCACAGTTATTCGATAGGTCCCGTCAGGATTTATTCCGACAACCGTACACCTATCAATCCACCTCGAATTGGTTGGACTATAATACTCAACGTGATCACCGACCTGAAAGGAGGGGGGTAATTCGTATTTTTCAAACGGCATTTCAAAGGATTGAGGTTTCGGTTTTGAATCAAGAACTCCTAGTTCCTTTAATGCTTCAATAACTGCTGTTGTCACTGCTGTTGTATCATTATTTACGACCGTGTTGTGGATTATGTCTCCGCTCATAACTGAATCTTGAAGATTAAGTGAGGTTGTAGGCGTGGGTTCTTGTTCCACGATATTTTTAGGAGGTGCTGGAATCCATTCCGTTCCAGTCCACAAGTATTTGCCATCCGGACTTAGTGTCCCGTCTGCCATGTTAGGCGTATATTGTCGTACTTTACCAAATATTCTATCCGGCGGAATTAGATTACCTATACCGGATTAAATTACAAATACAAGTACTGTTGTATAATCACGCANATATTGGAGAGTATTGACATGATTGGTTGGTTATGGGGGCCGGTTATACACCCGTTAGTTGATATCCCTCTTTTTTTATCATTAGGGATTTTCTTGTTTTTTCAAGGGTATGTCGTGGAGGGGTTCAGTTTAGCAGTTATTGGAGTTATTGACCTACTCGTTTTTCTTGCAAGGTATGGAAGTTCCTAACAAATTGAATTTAGTTAATATGAAAATCTGCAGCTTTCTAATAATACCGAATAGTTTGAAATACGAGCGCCCATAAATTAACACTGGGGATTAGATATCGAAATAGGGCAAACTGCAATGGCGATACAAGCGATTAGGTCGTTGTTACCGCAGATAACATCCCTTGTTTACGACGGTTACGAAAAAGGCCGTTTCATGAAATCTGATGATGCGCTTCGTGCAGAATTGGGGAGGCGTTGCGAAATGCTTGCAAGGCACGCAGAGAAATTACAGTCCGACGCTAATAACAAAGGTCACAGAACAGCAAGAAAAGCACTCTCTGAAGTTATCGATACGCTGCATATATTACAAAGAGAAATACAATTTTCAGTATCAGGAACAAATGTTTCAAGCCATTCTGGTATTGGTAAATTGAAATCGAAATCGATTAAGAAGTTAGTAAAGCATGACAGCGCATCGCTACAGTCGATGGTCGATTGTACGAGACTTGTAAATGCAATTGCTGAAAAATATACCACGACTGAAGAAGAAAAGGTCATTTTAGGTATGGTTTCGGAGTGGAGCCAAGCAATAACTAGGTCGAGAAATAGATTCCTTGAACGAAATATGTTTATTGACGGTTTGGTAAAGAGGTAATGATATGCATTTTAGATGGAGAGAGAACCCAGCGGTTATTGCCCAATATATGGTTGCTAACAAAGTCCCAGAACAGGCTGAAGTTACTCTAAAACCCAATGAAATTTGTGTGGTTTTAGAAAACGGTAAGGTCGTTGGTTCGGTATCCCAGCACCACATGGAAGTAAACCCAGAAATCGGAATGATTGGTCGTTTATTTGGAAAGCAGAATCCACAAAGGTCGTTCATGTTTTGTTTTACAGGACCACACCAAATAATGGTCCAGGTAAAAGGACAATCTAATTTAGGAAGTGAAATCAATTGCCTTGTATCAATAAAGGTAGAGATTACTAGGGAATCTGCCCCAAGACTGCTTACATTCCCAGCAAAAGGAACCCTCACGATTCATGCAAGTGACATTGCAAAAGAGCTCCGGTCAATAGTAGGTTCAAACACGTTGAACTTCTTGAAAAATATGAATTCTGAAGAAATGAGAACTCTGGAAACAAACGAAGACCTTTGTTTTCATCTAAAGTCTGAATTGAGATCTACGTTCGATGAATATGGTCTTCAGCACAGGGGAATTCACATTATTTGGAGTTCTTCTGTTGCAGAGCAGAGATTGCAGAATGAAAGCGACCTTGAAAGAATTAGACTATCAAAAGAGGCTGATGCAGACAGGCAAGAATTGGAGCTAAACCATATGATTCAAACCGAACAAAGAAAGCATGAAATCAATGCGCGTCTAGCTTTAGTTGGAGTTCAGGCACAACAAAAAGCAGAGATGGAGAGTGAATTGCAGAGATTAGAAAATGAGGGGAATCTAAGCTTTGCTGAATGGAGCCAAAAGAACAGACTGGTGCAGGCACAAAAGCAATCTGACAGAGAAGAGTATCTCAAGGATGCTCAAACAGAACTAGAAGTGAGTAAACTAATCGCAGAACAGCAAAAGGTTATGCAATCTCCCGCTCAACATGAAAAGGACGAAAAACAAAGAAGAGCTATGGAAATGTTTGAGCAGGTCCAAGCAAAAAAGCAGGAACGTATGAGAATCGCTGCTGAACAGGAAAAAGAGCGATTAGACCAGCATTCGAAAGCCTCAGAAAATACAATTTCTGTATTGGAAAAAATCGCCTCAACCGCTACCGATCCAGCCGTGCAAATGGAGGCGCTGAAGCAACTTGCCGAGTTACGTAAAACAGATGTAAGTGGACAAAAAGATGCTTACAAAGAATAATCAGAGTTCATTTGGAACTGGTGTCTGGTCCATGTGTAAAAACGCATAAACCGCCCACCAAGTCACGATATCCCACGAATGAACTAGATTGTTAATTCCTGTCGAATCATCTGTCCCCATATAATCAATCATAGTCTCCATGGTGTCACATTCACGATGATAGCAAGGATAGCCATCAACCAAACCATTCCACCCTAGAGTGGCAACGCCGATTTGTTGAAATGAATCGTGATCACTTCGAGCTGTTGGTGATTCGTAGATAGCCACTGTATCTTCATAGATGTCCCCCCAGAGTGGGCTCTCTCCATCTTGAAGCCAGGCCTCTCTTCCGCGTTCCATTTCGTAACCAAGGTTAAGCGCATCTGCACCAATCCATTCTGCAAGATGGAACATTCCGGGTTGATCAATCTCATCCCCCGTACCATCGGGGCCAAGATAAACGGATAGAGCGTAATCTCCGGGGTAGTTTACGCCTGCCATGTCAAGATTCAGATAATTACTGACGGTGATTCCATCGGGTAAATCGTTGGCAAATGATCTAGATCCCCAAAGACCTTCTTCTTCTGAGGACCACAGGCAGAAAACCATTGTTCTGCGTGCATCGAATTCGGCAAGTACCTTGGCGGTGCTCAATACCATGCTAGAGCCTGCTGCGTTGTCATAAGCGCCATGTCTTGTTCCATATCCAGGAATGCCAATCTCAGCGCCCGGTGTATAAGCAACAGGAGGTGCAATATCGAAGTGGGCACCAAAAATTAGCCATTCATCTGGATAAACTGATCCGTCTTTGTATCCACAGATGTTAACTGCCCAAGCAGTATTCCATTGGAACCTGTGAACTTCAACTCTGTCCAAACCATAACCTTGCATTACCCCTTCAAAGTATACAATTGCGTGCTCGTATGAAGGATTGGCGTTGCCTATCCACCTATCTAGGTAACCAACCGCGCCATCTGGGCCACAGGTTGCACAGGGAGTATCATCGGCAATGAAATCAACCCATTCGTAAACATCGCGTCCATTTACCCACCCTCCACTAGCTCCAACTCCGTCTGCTTCAGTAAGATCTGTTCGCTGTTCTCGAACTGTCTCCAAGAACTTCAAGTGTACTTCTCCTCCGCTATTATTGCCAGGGACAATCCATGGCCACTCTCCATTGGGATCTTGATTTTCAATTGCAGTTATCGACGCAGAGGCTTCACTATCGCCATTTGCCCATTGCTTCCAAGATACATCCGGTGCTCTGATTGGCCAGTTTTCTCGCCCATATTCTCCAATCAGCAGTATCACATCAGAATTACGTGGAGGAAATAGTATACTTAATGCAACAGAGTCTCCGGATTTGAGGTCAAAGACTGTTCCATTTTGTGCTCTAAGTGAACCCGGATCTTGCACGAAATATGGCACGAAAACACTCATATCGTTACTTGACTTGAGAGTTATAGTAGTCCACTCTCCTCCGCTAATTATAGAAGGAGATACTTTCAAATCGTTTTGAGATAATTTTGAGGGTTCGGCGTCCTCTCCAAAACAACCTGATAATGAGGCGAGGCACATCACCGTGACCATCATTAGAGCGCGTACCACGTCCATGTACGCTGACCGACAACTCTCCTGTAGTTGAAAGATGTGGTTAGATTATCATTTCCGGTGTATGGAACACACTTTCCGTATTTAGGATAAGGTTATACACAGACCATCGGCCCGATTCAAACATGGCGACCGTCCGGTTGGACCAGAAATCTAGGGCTCTGGTCAGGGGGGTTCCCGATTCGTATTCTAGGGCGTTGGCCAAGTTCTTCGGTAATGGACCAACCGATATCAACCTTGCAAAAAAGCATCATTTAGGATACGTTGAAGCGCTGATGAAAAATGGTGTTGAAGTAACTATATTGGATGCGGACAATAATCATCCAGACTGTATGTTCGTTGAGGACCAAGCCGTTGTTATCGATGGCCATGTGCTTCTACCAGTACCTGGCCATGAGTCTCGAAGAGGAGAGCAGCCCCCTATTGCAGAATTCCTTTCTGATGAACTACAAGGGCATCAAATCTGCAAAATGGAGCCCCCAGCAATGATGGATGGAGGGGATATTTTACGACTAGGGGATTTGTTCTTTGTTGGAAGGTCGACCAGAACTAATGATGCTGGAATAAGTGAGTTGAAAGATTTGTTAGACCACCTTGGTCATGAACTACGGGTTGTAGACATTCCTCCTCATGCTCTGCATTTGACCAGTATATGCTCGACTCCATCAGATCAAATCATCCTCGCACCCAAAGGTTACATTGAAGTTGAAGATTTCGGAGAGTTACCAAAAGGTTGTGAGGTAATAATGATGCCAGAAGAAGAAGTCTACGGCTGTAATACAATCGGATTACCCGGCAACGTAGTTCTCGTCGCTGAGGGATATCCTACAGTGACAAAAACACTAGAGGATAGAGGGTTTGACTGTGTCGTTATCGATATGGGTCAAATCAGAGCTGCAGATGGTTCGTTAACCTGCTGCTCAATATTTTATTAATTTCCACCGAGGGTTTTGATATAGACGCTCAAAGTGGAGGGTATTACAGCAGGGGTTGCCAAGCTTGGTCAACGGCGCTGGGATGAGGTCCCAGTCCTCAATGGTTCGCAGGTTCAAATCCTGCCCTCTGCACCAAAAGTTCCGTTTTAGGGCTAGGCCAAAGCGATGTTTGAAAAATAACTCCCGGGCTAGTGCGTTCGTGTTCACGATTGATGAGTTGGTGACAATGCTTGACAATTGTCTTCAGCATTATGAAGTGGTGGATGTAAAAAGAATTGCATTTGAAGGCCGCGGAAAAAAAGGCAAATTNTTTGCGATTGTAACATCTGATTCGGAACTTGTGATCAAGTGTGACGATTATGAACANTTCGAAAGTNTGCAACAAGATGGGGCTGAGGTTTGGATTCCACCAAATCGTGANCGAAGTGAGAGNAGATGGTTGATTATTACCGATGAAATGTTGCGCAATCCAAGTTTGGTCTGCAAAAATGTCCAACACAGTTATGATAATTTGATTACGCCTGNATAANTCTAGTTTGTATTGGACAGGAGACTCTCTCTTGANATATTGAAAACCGCTCTACCTCTAGATATTATATCATACTGCCAAACAACATCTTTGGGGTTAAATGCTCTAAGTAATTGCTCCCGAGACCAATGCCTTCTNGCCTCTATTTCAGTCATGTACTTACCATACTGAGTCCATCTGTTTTCAGTTACTAATGATTGCAATACCACAAGCGGTTTAAANGTACCAAATTCTTGGGTTAATGCCGTCCATCGTATATGGCTAAATCTATTCGAGAAGCCTTGATGTATGTCTCCAATTATCTTGTAGCCTACGCCTGCATTTGGATCTAAAATTTCAACACGTCCAGGAAATAAATTATTCAATTTTGAAATCTTTCCTCTGCTAGTATCCGCTGAAACAAGCAGAGTGTCATAGCCACTTGGTCCCAAACCCGTGTGAATGTCTATCGCCCANGCCTCATTGACTGATTGCAATATTTCATCNAGCCACTCAANAAGAATTTTTGGCCCAGGTTGGAGANTTTTCCCTCCGTATTGTATTGCACTCGGATATTCGTATTGACCTTCTGCAATACACTGTTTCAATTTGTTAAACCCGTACTTTCTGATCAAATTAAGTGCCTTTAGTTTAAACCATCTATCCTTTTTTGTCGGCGNCGTTTCTGGATTAATAAAATTCTTAATTTTTTCATACCCCTTCGGTACACCAGAATAATTTTGTTCGTTAGTCAAAAAATTTCGATTCAAATCAACATTGTTTTCATTAAATCTACGCCACCATGCCATACCGTACGGATTAATTGCNTGTATGAAAATAATCGCATGATNATTGAACGGTTTTTCTTTAGATAAATCGTCCATATTAGNCAATTGAATGGCGCTNCCNGGATATCCTTCAACTCCGTGAACTCCGCTACTGGANAGNAGAACTTTTCCTGATTGAAGTGACCCCACAATTGCGACATCTATGCACAAAGGTTCGCCTTCTGGACCAACAATACCGATTTCTAAACGGTCACTTCTTACCCGATGGCCGGCATTTCGTAAATCGTCACATGCAATTAGGAAGCGGCCTGCTGCTTCTGCGTAAGAATTAGCAAACCAAAACCCNCCTTCCATGTTCTATGCAAGTGTGATTGACATTTGAACACTCCCGAACTATCAAGAATCAAAACCTCCTAACCAAANTGTGTCGGAGGATTTGGTAGCAGACGATATTCGNNTTGCAAAGACCTTNCCATCTAGATTTTACCACGATAGCGAAATATTTGACACCCTAATGTCATTGTTCGAAGGATGGCAATTTGCTGCTCACCAATCAGAGTTTAACACTAATACAATTTTACCCCTAGACCACATCGAATCTGTGACAGGAGAACCCACTATTCTAATCAATGAAAATAATGTGATATGTCTATCAAATATCTGTACACATAGAGGTATGCGTTTAGTTTCTGAAGCGTGTAAAAGAAAGACTTTGCTTTGTGAATATCACGGTAGAACATTCGAAACGAATGGTAAGTTGAAACACATGCCAGAATTTGAACAAGCTATAGATTTCCCTGGTGATTCNGATAATTTATTTTCATTAGGTTTGAAATCGTGGAAAGGGATGCATTTTGTTTCAAGGAAAGATTTGGATTACATACCTTGGGAAGAAGTTGCATCAAGGTTTGATTTTCTAGACATTGAATCATATTCTCACGACCCAAACAGAGACAGAGACCATTCGATTTCGGCGAATTGGATGCTATATGTTGATAATTACCTTGAGGGTTTTCACATCCCATTTGTCCATCCTGAACTAAATCAAGCCCTGGATTATTCTGGTTATATCACTGAAACATTCAATCATGGTGTCTTACAGATTGGCAAAGCAAAATCAGGNGAAGTCAAATTTAACCTACCAGAAAACCACCAGGACTACGGTCAGGATATTGCTGCTTACTATCTTTGGATTTTTCCAAATATGATGTTCAATTTTTATCCGTGGGGGCTTTCTCTAAACATCGTAGTTCCAGTTTCTCCGAATGAGACAAGGGTTCTTTACAAAGGGTATGTCAAAGATGAAAAGCTTGCAACTGAAGGCGCAGGTAGCATACTTGATACTGTGGAGATTCAAGATCAAAACATAATTGAACAGGTTCACAAATCTATGCGCTCTAAAATTTATGATAGGGGTAGATATTCTCCTACCAGAGAGCAGGGTGTTCACCATTTCCACAGAATTATCTCAAAATTAATTGAAAGGAAAGAATAAGCTTCTACTAGGATAATTTGAGGTGAAAGTTTTGGAAAAAATACCTATACTGACGATGACGAAATCACGTATTTCTGGCGAGATACCAAAAATCAGTAGCAAGTCGCAATCCCTATTGGACACTCTAACTGGTTTATGCTCATTCCACACTGCTGAAGATTTGGCCAGTTTTCTTTTCACNGATATGTTCCGTGACCTTGTAGGCGTTGATGAACCATGGATTGTATTTGAAATAGGGTCGTATAAGGACCATACGAGAACTCTAGAGTGCATACCGGTTCATGATGGTATAACGATTGCAGATGTTGCTATGACTGGAATAATAGAAAACAATGTTACTGTTGTAAAATCTGAAACAGAGTGTGGTGCGATTTTGTCAAATTGGTATGATTACACGGCAAACGGATGAAGCGATTCTTTGAAAGGGGGCCTATGGCCCGTTGACACTGGAGAGGGTGCAATGGACGATNCCGATTTTCGCGACATGCTCCCTGACCCTGACCCTGAACAAACGCTCGAATGGCAAGAAGCAATTCGTGCCGTAAGCGATGCATTAGGCCAAGAAAGAGCACATAGATTGCTGCTTCAAACTATAGGANCCGCAAGAGAAGAAGGGTTGGATATTGACGTCGTAAACACGCCTTACCTCAATACAATTCATCCATCACAACAGCCTGNATACCCTGGCGATCTTGANATNGAAAGACGAATTCATGGTATAATCACATGGAATGCAATGATGATGGTCACCCGTGCCAATAAAGCCAACGATGGTATTGGAGGACACATTTCGACGTTCGCATCCAACTCTCACCTTTGGGAAGTTGGGCAAAATCATTACTATCGNGGGAAGGATCTTNATGGTTGGGGAGACCATGTTTATTGGCAAGGTCATGCAAGCCCCGGAATCTATTCCAGAGCATGGCTTGAAGGAAGACTGACCAGAGAAAATATTGACCACTTTAGAATGGAGTGTGATGGTGTTGGTCTCTCATCCTATCCTCACCCAAGATTGATGCCCGATTTTTGGGAATACCCCAGTGTATCAATGGGCCTTGGNTCCATGACTGCAATTCACACGGCTCGATTCAATCGCTATCTATCTAGCAGAGGATTGACCGATACCTCAAACTCACGTGTTTGGTATACGATGGGAGATGGCGAATCAGATGAGCCTGAATCTCTATCTCAACTCACATTAGCATCTAGAGAGAACCTAGGAAACATGATCATGATCATGAACTGTAATCTGCAAAGGTTGGACGGCCCAGTTAGAGGCAATTCAAAGATAGTTCAAGAACTAGAAGGTAGGTTTAGGGGCTCTGGCTGGAACGTTATCAAGGTTCTTTGGGGATCTTTGNGGGATGATTTGTTCGCACGCGACTCAGAAGGAGTTCTAGCANATAGGCTGCAAGAATTAGTAGATGGTGATGAACAGCGAATATTCACAAGTGATGCTAAGACATTCAGGGAAGAGTTGTTCAACACGCCCTCACTAAAGGCGATGGTTTCGCATCTAAGTGATGATGATTTGGAAGCCCTAGCATCGAATCTAGGTGGTCACGATATGGTCAAAATTAACGCAGCGTATGCTGCTGCGCAGGCTAGCACCGATAAGCCGACTATCATTTTCGCTCGGACTATCAAAGGATATGGTTTAGGACCAGCGTTCGCAGGTAGAAATTCCACACATGGAAAGAAAAAAGCCGATTTTGATAGTATTAAGTGGATGAGAGATGATTTAGGACTATCATTTACTGATAAAGAGTTAGAAGACTACCCTTTTATCGAGCCATCAAGTGTCCCCGATNTAGTAGATTACGTAAAAAAGAGAAGAAAGGAAATGGGCGGGTTCTGCCCAGAAAGACGCTCGCCAAAAAGCGGATTAACGCCGCCAGGTGCTGATGGATATTCATCTTTTGATGAAGGTACAAAAGGAGAAATGCAAGTATCGACNACAATGGCATTTGTAAGNCTACTAAGTGGATTGATGAAGGANAANTCAATAGGAAAAAGAATCGTTCCCATAGTACCCGACGAGGCTCGAACATTCGGAATGGACCCCTTGTTTGCACAATTTGGAATCTATCATCCTGAAGGGCAATTATACACACCAGTGGACCACAAGATGTTAATGAAATACAAAGAGAGTGAAACCGGGCAACTATTCGAAGAAGGTATTTCGGAAGCGGGAGCGATGTCTACATTCATTGCAAGTGCAACATCATACTCTACACAAGGCTGTGCNACAATTCCATTCTACATATTCTACAGTATGTTTGGATTCCAGCGTGTTGCTGACCTGATTTGGTCTGCAGCCGACCAAAGAGCAAGGGGGTTCATGATTGGCGCAACAAGTGGAAGGACTACCCTAAATGGGGAGGGGTTACAACACCAAGACGGTCACAGTCTGCTTATGGCTCATACAAATCCTGCTGTCAGGGGATATGATCCCGCATTCGCTTACGAACTAGCAACAATTATCCGTGCAGGNATTGATGAAATGTATGTCGATGAAAAGGATGTATTATACTACATTGCAGTGTATAATGAAAATCACCCTATGCCACCTAAACCCAAAGGGTCTGAAGAAGGTATAATCAAGGGTATGTACAAGCTCCGTAGTTATCCAAAAGGAGATGGGCCTATTGTTCGNTTAATCGGTTCTGGACCAATCATGCTACAATTACTAGCNGCTGTTGAGATATTGGAGACCTATGGTGTGCGTTCAGAAATTTATTCTGCTACTTCTTATGGCGAATTGNGAAGAGAAGGATTAGAATGTGAGAGAATCAATAGATTGAATCCCTCTAAAGAAAGGNAAATTCCATACATNGAGGAATTATTAGGTGGTGGTGAATATCCAACAATTGCAGTCAGTGATAACCAAATCGCTGTACCGGATATGATACGACAGTGGGTAGGAGGAGAATACACTGTGTTAGGAACTGATGGATTTGGACGCTCCGATACGAGACAAAACCTAAGAAAATTCTTCGAAATTGATGCACAAAGTATTACCATTGCTGCATTGTCATCACTCGTTAGATCTGGAGAAATCGAAAATGATATTTTTGATAAGGCGCTAATCTCTCTAAATATAAACAAAACCAGAGAAGACATTACATCGCTTTAATTTCCTCTAAACCACCTATATTTGCCGTGATAGAAAACGGGTGGTTATTAATTGCATAGCGTGGTTNGGGTCATGCCCAANCGCGCNCTAACCCGATGGTTCGACGAAGCAGATATGAAAGATACATCCACTGTTGGGGGTAAGGGCGCATCTTTGGGTGAAATGTTCCAAAAACTAGATTCTATTGGTGTAAAAGTTCCCAATGGATTCACGTTAACTACNGAGGCTTTTCAGCAATTCATCACTGCAGATATTCCCAAAGATACGTGGAAAAACGTAGGTTCNCCNGATGGCGTAGAGGTTTTGCGAAGCGCTGCTATTGAGGCGTCAAACCTAAGAGAAGCCCTAGAGATGTGTTTAAGAGATGCAGATACGAATGATCATTTGAATCTGAATAGNCGAGCTATGNTGGCTCGTTCGCTNGTAAGAGAAACGCCTGTTCCTGAAAATATCAAATTAGCAATCGCTACTGAGTACGGAAAACTNTGTCAGATGTACACCCCTGGTGTCGATGTAGCTGTACGTTCCTCAGCAACAACCGAGGATTCTGCTGAGGCGTCGTTTGCGGGACAATATGAGTCCTATCTCAACGTAAGCGGGGAGCAAGATATTATCGAAAAATGGCGCCGTTGTGTCGCAAGTATGTTCACNGAACGAGCAATTGGTTACCATCTTGAGCATAACATGCACCCGTTAGACAGTGCAATTGCAGTAGTTGTAATGAAAATGGCAAGATCTGATAAAGCCTGTTCGGGTGTGATGTTTACTATCGATCCTGATTCTGGACACAGGGGTGTGATTCACATCGGATCCTCTTACGGGCTAGGTGAATTGGTCGTTCAGGGAGTAGTCTCACCAGACACGTATACAGTATGGAAAGAAGGATTAAGACGCGATAAGTTTCCCATTGTCCATAGAACTCTTGGTTCAAAAGACCAAATGATGGTTTATCACGAAGAGGCTGCAAACGAAGTACAATCGATTGCAGTGCCGTTTGAGGATCGTCGTAGTTGGTCCTTGACAAAAACCGAGTGTGTCGAATTAGCACACATGGCTCTAAAGATTGAAGATTATTTTCAGAAGCCTATGGATATTGAGTGGGCCAAAGACGGTGTAACCAATGAGCTTTTCATCGTTCAAGCGCGNCCAGAAACAATCCACTCCAAAACTAAGGACAACAAAATGTCAATTTACAAGATTGACGAAGTTCTAGCCCAGAAGTTGAAAGATTCNGGGAGNGTTATGGCAACAGGACAGGCCGTCGGNAAAAGAATAGGCACAGGTAGAGTACGCCTCTACAGGACCTATGGGGAGGTCCTTGAAGGGAAGCGTGAGCTTAGAAAAATGCTCGATAGTGGGATGTCTGANGAAGAAATATCTCCAGAGTTNTCGGTCTTCGACAANGGCGATGTATTAGTTACAGAGATGACTACTCCTGATTGGGAGCCTTTGATGAAACAAGCCTCCTTGATTATTACCCGAAAAGGGGGGCGGACGTCTCACGCAGCAATCATTGCTCGCGAATTTGGAATACCTGCTATAGTAGGATGCTCAGGTGCAATGGATTTGCCAAAATTCAGTCAAGTAACTGGGAGTTGTGCTGAAGGTGATGTGGGATATGTTTACTCGGGTGATGTCCCGTTTGAAATCGAAGAGGTTTCTTTTGACGATTCTTTAGAATTGAANACAAAAATCAAGTTAAACGTCGGGTTTCCTACAAAATCACTTGCAGATTCAAGACTACCTGTTGACGGGGTTGGGCTTGCTAGGATTGAGTTTATTCTATCGTCTGAATTAGGTATTCACCCACTCGCCTTTATTCACCATTCGGCGATGAAAGAATANATCGAAANCGGNGTGATTTCAANCGATTTAAAGCCATATCAAGAAGCGTTCAATGCTGNTGACATAAATGAAGTCAGNACATTAGTAGAATCTATCGAAAGCCGAGCATGGGCATACGAAAATAAAGGTGATTTGTTCATTGATAAACTAAGAGANGGAGTTGGTTTAATNTGCGCNGCATTTTATCCCAGACCGGTTTTAGTCCGCCTTTCTGATTTCAAATCNAATGAGTATAGAGAGTTGCTAGGAGGGGATATTTTTGAACCNGTCGAAGAAAATCCAATGATTGCATGGAGAGGCGCATCTCGCTATCTTGATGAAAAATTCCGTCCTGCTTTTGAAATGGAAATAGCGGCTATGAAATCGGTAAAGTATGACTTTGGTTTAGATAATTTGCAACTTATGGTTCCATTTTGTAGGACCCCNGAGGAGGGTGAAATGGTCAAGGATCTCCTTGAACAAAATGACATTGGGCCGTCATCGAATACAGACCTATTTGTAATGGTAGAATTACCATCNAACGCAATCGAGGCAGACCGATTCATGGACTTGATGTGCTTAGCTGGTGNTTCAATCGGTTCCAATGACCTCGTACAAACAATATATGCTGTATCAAGGGATGATTTAGAGGGTTACCAGAACCCCGTTGACGCCCGCTCTCCTGCCGTTAAGACTGTGATAAGAGATATAATTTCTAAATTCAAAAAGNAAGGTCTCGAGATAGGNATATGTGGCCANGCCCCCTCAGATTTTCCCGATGAATATCCGCCATTCTTGATAGATTGTGGAATAACCAGTATTTCAGTTACGCCTGACACTGCACTAGCGGTGAAGAGAACNGTCGCAGANGCTGAAAAGGCTGCAGAAAAGNAGATTCTTTGACATCAGAACCATTCTGCTATGCGCAGGGTTATATCATCAATTGGACTAAATATTCCAGTCCACCACATGTAAATTATAGCAATAAAAGTCATGAAAGTGAAAAACCAAACTGGTTCACTCCAATCCTTAATCTTAGCACCATCAAGTGGTCCAAACGGAATCATATTGAAGAATCCAAGACCGATGTTAGCAAAGACCCAAAAGTAAACCACATCAAANATCATAGCTTTGANATTGATTCCTCCCGATTCTAAGTAGGCAGCGGATTCTGTTGCACCAGTCAGCCCCAAAATNACCCCACCAAGAGGAATGCCGATTAAGAATAAGCCGAAGTTTATTGCTGGGCCTGCGATTGCAATGTGACCGTTTTGTCTTCTAGTTACGAGGCCTGCAACCATGACAGCTCCTGGGGCCATGAAAAGAATTCCAGTTATTGCAACAAGTGCTATTCCAAATTTTAATCCACCAGTATCGACTCTAAATTCCGCCCAGCACCCATACTTCTTTGCAACTATCTTATGGCCAATCTCATGAAGTAAGAATGCTGGTCCAACTGCGATCAGCATTACTGGCATAGATAATAGGAGATTGGCAATCCATTGATTTAAACCACCTTCACCTATTCTGAATATACTTCCAGCCATTAGTATACCCAAGGCGAATGTGAATGCAGCGGTTGCCAGAAGGAGGTTTTGTTTTTCTTCAGTACTAAAATGCCAGATTTTCCCTCTGTGAAGTTCGACTGGTTGACGGTTATTGATCCCCATGAATCCTCCACTAGTGTTGAAATGGATTGTTCCATCATTCGTCCTGTGAGCGTGTACTCTGTGGATTTTTGGACGCTGTTTTGGGAAGAAATCGTCCTCGAGTATGTCGGCTCGTGGGTCTCTCGCCATGCTGTTGTCTCTATGCAGGGGGTTTTGAAGCCTCGCGCGGAAGCATTCTAAACTCAATCCAAGTAAGACTGTACTGTAAGAGCCACAAGTGAATGCTAAGCGATGAAAGTACAGAGGGGGGTTTTAGTGGACAATGATGAATGGAATAACATCAAGGATGTGATGTTTTTACATGATTCTGGAATCTCGCCAGAAAAAATATCCAAGGTTAAGAACATCGATTTGAAGCGCGTAAAAGAAATAATTGCGAATATGAGTGAAGCAATACAGAAACGTAGCAAAAAGAACGTAGTCCAAGAGGTAGGTAACCAAAACAAATGGAAGAATGAGCTTCCAGCTGAAGAGATACTTAGACAGATGGTGGAAAGTTTAGAAGCAGAGGACCGGCAAGACGGTGCTAGAACCATTCCAAGTAGGCCAATCGATGCTGTAGACCGATCTGATCGTTTAGGAGAGGATACGAAAATGAACGACAGAATCGCAGCACAGAGAGCCTCTTCTAATGCACCAGATGTACTGAAAGACGTCGTTGAATCTGCAACCATTGCGCAACGTAGGAGAGAAAGAGAAGATTGGAAAAATGTCAAAGAGGACATATCTGAATTATTAGATGATGATTTAGACTTATAATTCTCTCAATAGGTGTTTAATATATTTACTAATCNATTAGTGGATAGTAAAAGTAGGTTTATTTTCAATCTTCGCACCCGTCTAATGTGTAACTGATTCTTGTTGTGCCCTTACCTTTGTTTTTCTTAGCCAAAAATTGCATCTCTCCGACCTCTGAAAGTTCCCTTACGTGAGTTCCTGCACAAGGACACAAATCGATGTTATCGCCAATTCTAACAACACGTAGTTGCTTAACGGAAATGGGTAATAGATCCATATTAGTTCTGTCTGGCGGCATTATTGCATTAATCTGTTCTCTAGTCATTATACCGTCAGTAACCTTAGGATTTGACTCAACAATTTCGTTCGCTTTGTGAAACAAATTCTCAATCATCTCATCTGAAAATTTTACTGGATTAAAGTCAATCCTAGACCGGTTTGCATGAATTTGATTGCCAACCGTTCTGGCACCGTCATACATCTCGTAAACAATGCCGCTGACCAAATGTTGTGCGGTGTGCATTCGCATGTGGGCATAGCGCCTATCCCAATCGATTTCTCCCTCGACTAAGTCCCCAACCTGTAGACCGTGATCTTCTCCTACGAAGTGTTGGATGTCCCCCCTGCCTCTTACTTCAGTAACAGATAGTTTTCCGCTTTCCCAAAGTAAAGTACCTGTATCCCAATTTTGGCCCCCTCCTAGTGGATAGAATAAAGTCTGATTAAGGACTACTGAATCATCACTAACAGAAATAACCTCGGCTGTGAATTCCTTTAGATAGCAAGCATCTATGCTCTCCATGTACAACTTGTTGGACGTCATATTGGACAACGGATGGGGTGCCTGTCAAAGATTTTCCTTCGCATATTGGACTGCATTAGTAAAGATCTTCATACTCTCTGTCAGGATATGATCGGTGACTTCTCCTCTAGTATGGTTAGGGTGAAGGAATGTTGCGTAAGCTGCTTCAGGATGTGGCATTAGACCAAATATCAATCCAGTAGGGTCGCATATACCAGCAATATTGCGAATACTACCATTGGGACAGATTGGGAAAGGCAGGTCTTCGTCTGTTAATCCACTACCAGGCTCGGTTGTGGGATCTGTATAACGTGTTACAATCTGATTGTTATTTGCAAGTTCGTCCAAATCTGATGAAGAGGGCATAACAAATCGTCCTTCTCCGTGCCTAACTGGGCATTCAATTCTAGTAATGCCCTTGGTCCAAATGCAAGGGCTGTTTGGATCAAATTCAAGTGTTACCCACCTATCTTCATACCTGCCGCTATTGTTGAGAGTCAGACTGGCTCTCTGTTCAAAATCAGGTTGTTCTCGTCCCGGTAATAGGCCTGTTTTCACCAAGACCTGAAATCCATTACAAATTCCTATGATTGGTTTGCCTGCAGATACAAACGAAATCAATTGTTCCCTCATTGAATATCTCATTCTGTTTCCAAGAAGTCGACCTGAGCCAAGATGGTCGCCGAAGGAAAATCCACCGGGTACTGCAAGAATATGAAATTCGTCCAAACTTCTATGCCCGTTTACAAAGTGGTTAACGTGAACTCTTTCGCTGCTAGCGCCAGCGAGTTCGAACACAGCAGCAGTCTCCCTGTCACAATTGATTCCAAAGCCAAATAAAATGGCTACCTTTGGAATTTCAACCATCACTCCACACCCCCTGTCATGTCAAGGCTGCCCTTCCATGCGGCTACCATTTCGTCTACTTTTGATTCAATAATTAAGTCGTCACCATCCCATACAGTCAATGTTTCACTATCGGTTACTTCTCCCATGTATGTGAGTGGCTGTCCTTTCATCATACCAAGGAATTCTTCGCGATTTTCTTGTTTAACTCCGACTAATATTCTGCCCAAGGATTCTCCCCAAAGCCGTCCCCACAAATCTGCATCTCCCGGGCCGTCGACGTCTATAGCAGCTCCACATCGACCGCCAATGCACATTTCAGCGATTGCTACGGCTACTCCACCTTCTGAACAATCATGAGCGGTTCTAACAATACCAGACTGTATTGCTTTTGTTAGAGCTTTGTAGGAAGAGAGGTTTTTCTCAGGATTTGGTAGGCGTGGAACCTCACCCCCGATGCCTTCTGCCTCGCTAGATTCAGATAGCATGTATGATATCTCACTAGCCCCTAATTCTTGCTTTGATTCTCCAACCAGATATACGCTTTCACCGGGCTTAAGGTCAGATGTTGTAGTATAGCGGACATCATTGTGATTGCCAAAAAGAGAGAACAACAATGTCGGAGGAATGGAAATTTTATCCTTTCCTGACCCATAATCATTCTTCATCGAATCTTTTCCGGATATACATGGAACGAAATAGGCTCTGCAAATTCTTTCCAATTCTCTATTAGCCCTTACTAATTGAGCTAATTTGAATTTTCCATCCGGGGTTTTCTTGCTTTCTATTGGGTCGGGCCAGCAGAAGTTATCGAGACCTGCTATTTTCGATAAATCAACGCCTGCACAGACTGCGTTTCTAACAGCCTCATCTACTGCAGCAGCTGCCATAGCGCCAGCGTCTATATCGCTGTACCTTGGTGATATCCCGTTCGATACTACAAGACCGTGTGTTGAGCCGTGGATTGGTGCTAACAAACCTGCGTCTCCTGGGCCATCTCTTTCCACACCGACAAATGGTTTCACTGCAGTTTGGGCGATAACCTCGTGGTCATACTGTCTAACCCATGTCTCTTTACTTGCTATGTTTGGTCTAGCAAGCATTCGCACCAAAAGGGATGAATGATTTGAGTTTGGAGGTGGTGAGAATTTTGGGTTTTCTGGCGGTGACCACTCGCTTTCTAGCTTCAATTGAGGTACGCCATCATGCAAAAATTCGATTGGTAAATTAGCGACTGTATCGTCATCGTGGACAACATGAAATTGTCCAGTATTAGTAAAATCTGCAACCCAAGTTGCTTCAACTTCGTGGAGTTTTGCTAAACTCTCAAAGGTTTCAACATCGCTTTCCCTAACCGCTACAGTCATCCTTTCCTGAGATTCAGAGACTAAGATTTCCCATGATGATAATCCTTCTTGCTTTAGAGGCACCTTACCCAAATCAATTCTGCACCCGTTAGTATATTCTGCCATCTCGCCTATACTTGAAGATAGGCCGCCAGCACCATTATCGGTGATACATGTTATCAGACCCAAATCTCTAGCTTCAAGAATCATATCCATCATTTTTTTCTGGGTTATTGGATCTCCAATCTGAACTGCGCTAGAAGGTGATTCTTCAGTCAACTCTAGTGAAGAAAATGTTGCTCCGTGGATGCCATCATAGCCTACTCTTCCTCCAACCATGTACACCCTATCGCCAGGTTCTGGATTCTTTACATGAGATTCCCGGCCGTCTGGCAGTTTACGAGGCATCATACCAATTGTCCCACAATAGACTAGTGGTTTTCCGATGTACCTGTCGTCGAATACTATGGCTCCGTTTACTGTAGGAATNCCACTTTCATTNCCNCCGACTCTTACTCCTGCATGAACGCCTCGAAGGACTCGTGAAGGATGAAATAGATTCTCTGGAAGGTCCCCCTCCCAATCAGGTGGACCAAAACAGAAAACGTCTGTATTTGCTATNGGCCTTGCACCAAGNCCTNTTCCAAGAATGTCCCTGTTGACCCCAACAATTCCAGTCATTGCCCCACCATATGGGTCCAAGGCACTTGGAGAGTTATGAGTCTCGGCTTTCATACACATTGACCAATTATCATCCCAAGCAATCACTCCAGAATTATCATGGAAAACCGAAAGCAACCAATCAACTTCTTCTTTCATCTCAAGAGTTGGTTTCATTATGTGGGTCTTGAATANNGAGTCGATTTCGCTATCTTCTCCTGTCTCNGTATCGATGTGATGGATGTGCGCTGCGAATATTTTGTGTTTGCAGTGCTCAGACCATGTTTGAGCAAGACATTCCAATTCAACGTCTGTTGGAGCATTTTCAGGTAACCCCAGTTCCTTCCTTTTCGCTCTAACGTTTTCATCACGATAGTGGGCTTGTATTGTTTGCATTTCCTCTAAATTTAACGCTAACAGTCCGTCTTCTGAGATTCTAATCAATTCATTATCTGACACTTCAAGATCTATTATNGCTGGCTTTGCATAATCACTAGGAATAATTGGAGCGTATTCAATTGATGGTATGGCTTCAATACTTGATGAGTGAATTGCTCGTTCAATCAATCCATTGTGTAATTGCTTAGCAAGCCAATCAACCTTTACTCCCTCAGGAACGCCATTGAAAACATAAGTAATGTATGTTGAAATTCTCGCATCCTCTCCTGCATCGGAAAATATTGTTCTAAATCCATCTAAAGCTGCATTTCCTGGGTTGTCGGTGACTCCTGGCTTGAATGCGATTGTTATTGCCATGTCATAACCGTTGGAAAATAGATCTTTGTTCTCTAAGTGGAAGGTGTCTGTTACACTCTCCTCGATTATTGGATCTGCAAATACGTCGTCTACTCTTTCCGATATTTGCTCTGAGCTTATATCGCTTGAAATCAAGTAGCCTACAATAGACCTTACTTCTGAAATTTCTATTCCGTGATCTGCTTGGATTTGCCTTTTTACAGAGTCGCCGCGAACGTCTCTCATACTTTCACCTAGGCGAGGAGTTGTTTCCACCCTTACTACATTCGAGGTCATTTTCACTACCTGCCCCCTACGGGGGCAAAGACTCGGCAGAGACTACCGTCCATGAATACTGCGCTTGGAATTATTTGGAAATTTACAATATTTCCTTGAGGAATTTTCCTGTAAATGAATGTTTAATNTTAGCAACATCTTCAGGTGTTCCACTTGCTACCAATCTGCCACCTCTATCTCCACCTTCTGGACCTAAATCAATAACCCAGTCAGCGGATTTTATTACGTCCATGTGGTGCTCGATAACTATGATAGAATGGCCTGTTTTCCTCAACCTAATCAACACGTCAATCAACTGTTGAACATCTGAAAAAGATAATCCAGTCGTTGGCTCATCTAGAATATACATTGTATGTTTGTGAGGGGGCCTTCTTAATTCNCTGGCAAGTTTTACTCTTTGTGCTTCCCCGCCANNTAAAGTGGTCGCTGGCTGCCCTAATCTGATATATCCAAGGCCTACGTCATTCAGAGTAGAAAGAGTGCGGTGAAGTTTNCTGTGATTTGCAAAGAATTCTACTGCTTCACTAACAGGCATTTGTAAGATGTCGTGTATATTTTTNTTCTTCCAAGTCACTTCTANNGTTTCTCTTGTGTATCTTCTACCACTGCATATATCACAAGTTATCCACACATCTGGTANAAAGTTCATTTCTAATTTGATTGAACCCCCTCCACTACATGCTTCACAGCGACCTCCTTTGACGTTAAAGGAAAAGTGACCTGGAGTATATCCTCTTTCTCTTGATAATTTGGTNTCTGAGAATAACTTACGAATTTCATCAAAAGCTTTGGTGTAGGTAGCAGGGTTAGATCGNGGAGTCCTCCCTATTGGCGATTGATCTATCACTATGACTTTGTCCACATTCTCTATTCCCTCAATATCATCGTGTGATCCTGGAACTGCGTCGCTCCTGTTTAATTCTCTCTGTAAAGCAGGAGCCAATATACTTGAGACCAATGATGACTTTCCAGACCCTGAAACCCCTGTAACTGCAGTTAAACATCCCAGTGGGAATTCTACATCGATATTAGCGAGATTGTTTTGTCTTGCCCCATTGACTTTTAGGTACCCTTTGTATGGTTCAGTTCTTTCCTCTGGAATTGGTATAGATTTCTTACCGGAGAGGTAAGCACCAGTAATAGAATTCTTTGCTCGCATCACAGACTTTGGGGTCCCGTTAGCCACAACTTGGCCGCCTTCTAATCCCGCACCTGGACCTAAATCACACAACCAATCTGCTTGACGAAGGGTGTCTTCATCATGTTCAACAACGAGTAATGTATTACCTAAATCAGATAGTTCTCGAAGGGTTGCTAGTAGCCTTTCATTGTCTCTCTGGTGGAGCCCAATAGATGGTTCGTCAAGAACGTACATTACTCCAGTAAGGCGACTGCCAATCTGGGTTGCAAGACGGATTCTTTGGCTTTCACCACCAGATAATGTGTTTGCTTTTCTATCGAGAGTGAGATAATCCAGTCCAACGTCATTCAAGAACCCGAGTCTCCCCTCTATTTCCTTGAGTATTTCTCTCCCAATGAATGCGCTGCGTTCATCCAATTCTTCAGCTGTATTACCTTCACCACGCATTGACCTGATTATATCTAGTGCATCATGAACGCTCGATGCTCCAATTTCTGGTAACCTTTTACCACCAACTGTAACTCTACTAGCTGCTGGATTCAGTTTCTCGCCATTACATACAGGGCAGGGTTCATCATTCATACACGCTATTAGACGGCTTCTAGTTCTATCAGAGGATGTTTCGGTGTAAGTCTTCTGTAACCTCTCATAAACACCCTCCCATGGTTTACTGTAATTGTATTGTGACCCCGTCTCAGACCTAAATGCAAAGTGGATAATTGTAGAGCCCGAACCATTCATCATTATATCTTTAGCATCATCATCTAACTCAGAAAATGGTATATCTGTGGGAATGCCATAGTGTAGAGCAGTTTGTTCCATCAATTTACGATACCAGTGTGGGGACATCGATTGGCGCCATGGTTTGATACAACCATCAGATATTGTTGCTTTTTTATCGACAAGAAGTTCTTCACTGAACCTTCTTTGAACACCCAATCCTTGGCACGATGGACAAGCACCTAAAGGTGAGTTGAATGAAAACACTCTGGGGCTCATTTCAGGCATGAATGCCCCGTGCTCCGGGCAAGCAAATTCTTCAGACCACACTATTATTTCGCCAAGTTTGGTTTGATGTGATTTCGAACCTTCACTTAATTGAAATTTCTCTTTGGGTAATTTTATGCTCTCGATAGCAACTGTTCCCCCGCCGATTTTAAGTGCGGATTCTACAGCTTCAGTCAGTCTCTGTCTCCTTTCTTTTGAACAGTTCATTCTGTCTATTCTAACGTCTATATCGTGACGGAGATTTTTGTCTAAATTATGATTGGTTTCAAATGATGCTGGGCGGCCATTTATTTTTCCATCCGTGTAACCTTGTTCCACTAAAAGGCGAAATAGATCTACATGGGTTCCTTTTCTGTTTCTGACTGCAGGACTCCATACAGCAATTGCATGTCCTTCTGTTTTCCAAATTATGTCGTCAACAATTTCCTGGACTGTTCTTCTAGCAACTTCAACACCACATGTGGGACAGTGTGGTTTACCTATTCTTGCCCACATTAACCTAAGATAGTCCATTATTTCAGTGACTGTTGCAACCGTGGAACGAGGGTTATGGCTACCTTGTTTTTGATCTATCGATATTGCAGGAGATAATCCTTCGATGCTATCACAATCTGCTTTTTTCATTTGTCCAATAAATTGACGTGCATATGATGACAGGCTCTCTACGTATCTTCGCTGACCTTCAGCATACAATGTATCAAATGCGAGTGAGGATTTTCCTGAACCTGAGACGCCAGAAATAACAACAAATTTGCCCTTTGGTAATCTAACATTGATGTCTTGGAGATTATGGGTTCGTGCTCCACGAACCTCAATCCAGTCATCACTTGCAGACTTTGGCATGACTGTATCTCGCTAGTCAAGAGTTCTTGAGTCCTTGCTTTTTATTCAGGTCCAAAAGGAATAGGTGCTTCAAACCTCACCGGTTCATCTGTTTGTGGATGTAATAATTCCAATGAACTAGCGTGAAGTGCAATTCTTCCAATCGGATTGCCTTCTCCGCCGTGGATTGTGTCTCCTACAACTGGGCAACCAAGATTTGCTAATCCAACTCTGATTTGGTGCCTCCTTCCGGTCTCTATTGTTAATTGAATGAGACTTGCATATTCATCACTATCCTCTACGCTGTAGTGAGTTATTGCCTCTTTTGCTTGTGGGTGGTTTTTCTTCACAGCCTTCACCTTGAGAAACTTATCTTCTAGAAGCCATTCGTTAATTGTTCCACTAGATTTCTCGGGCCTGCCTTCAACAAGTGCGTGATATATCCGGTGTACATCTCTGTTAGCAAATTGCTCTTGGAGATATTCCTTGTGCCACTTGTGTTTTGCAAAAATCATTACGCCTGATGTTTCCCTATCTAATCTGTGAACAATGAATGCCCATGCTTTCTCATTCTCTGATTTGAGATAATCCACTACCCTAGAGTGTAAAGTGTCTGGCTCCATTTTGTCTGTTGCTACTGAAAGAAGTCCAGCTTGCTTGTTTACAACGATAATGTGTTCGTCTTCAAAAATGATTTTTATTCTTGAGTGATGTTTTTTTAGGTTAGGGGCTGGAATGTTTTTTGCAGCCGTTTGTTTGTTAGAAATCGTAATATTGCTGCCTGAACTAACCAAGTGTTTTGCTTTGTGAATAATTACTCCTTCAACCATTACACGTCCAGATGTGAGCATCCTCCTAAGGGTATTTCTTTTTGAATTAGGATAAATTAATGCTAGAGCCTCAATCAATTCGATATCCTGTTCAAACTTCATACAACCACTTCACAAAAACATCACTTCTACATTGTCTCCGATTGAATAATCGCGCCCTGGTTGTAAAATTACCATACCTTCACTATGTGCCATGCTAGCAATATTTCCCGAGCCTTGGTGGATCCTTTGGTGGGCCTCTAGGCTAGATTCGGTAAATTCAATACTAACTCTGCGAAGAGTAAGACAATCTTTAGTGGGTTTTACTTTGGTTGCTAATTTTGCAATCGCTCTGCTTTCTATTGGCCCATTAGCACGAGTTATGTGTCGTATCCAAGGAGCTACAAGCATTCTAAACACAACGTGTGAACTTACTGGGTTACCAGGTAATCCAAAAATTGGCGTGTTATTCCAAGTACCGAACAACGGGGGAGAACCTGGACGTAATTTCACTCTCCAGAAGTGAAGGTCTCCCTCTTCTTCCATTATTTTCCGAACTAAATCCCAATCTCCCATTGACACCCCCCCGCTTGTCAGGATTAGATCGTACTCAGAACTTGCTTGGTTCAATGTTTCACGAAGGTTTTCAATTGTGTCTCCAACACAATGTAATCGTGTGGCATCATGCCCTAACCAGTTAACTAAACCACATAATCCAAATGAATTAGATTCGTAAATTTGACCGCGTCTTAGTTCTTCTCCGGGTTGTTTCAATTCATCACCAGTAGAAATTATTGCCACTTTCAAACGCTCAACTACGGGTATAGATGAATGTCCCATGGTTGCGCAAAGACCTACTCTAGATGGTGTGAGATATGTCCCTGCTTCTAGCGCTATTTCGCCTTTGCATAGATTCTCTCCCTTTTTCCTGATGAAGTGTTTCATAGATTCTTGTTGAAGTGTGACTGTGTTGTTTTCTGTCGATGTCAATTCTACTTGCAAAATCGAATCTGCTCCGTTGGGAATTGGTGCACCTGTCATTATTCTCACAGCTTGGCCCTTTCCAACAGTTATGTTGTCTTCTTGTCCTGCTGCTTGTATTGTGCCAATAACCTCTAGTTTTGCCGGTACATCTACGGTGTCTTCAAACCTCATTGCAAAACCATCCATTGCTGAATTATCGAATGGTGGGTCGTCAACCAAAGATGGTAAGTCCACAGCCAGTATTCTATTATGAGACTGATTCAATGGAACTCTTTTTACAACTGTTTGTATTGTTGTTCGCTTACAAATTTCCAAAGCTTTGTCAATTTCAACGAAGTATGGTGTTTCGCCCATATTTGCATGGACCGGGGGGGTGGTATTGATTTTCTCGGTTCTAAATCAACGAATAAAAATTGATGATGGTGCATTAGTAAAATGGTAGAATAGTGATTACTCTAAATTTACTTCGTCTTTTAATAATTAGAATTTTGTGTTTATTTCCTATTGAAATAGCAACCCTAATACTGCTGGATTTCTAAATTCGGAAATCTAGGGATTAAATTATATCCTTTGTGTAAAAAGGAAATTCAATGAGTGAAAAGAACGATTTCTCATTTAGTATTTCCAAACCTAGTTTGCTGAACCTGGTATCTATTGTTTTGATAATTGTTGCTTTGTTAATCTTATTGACAACGGTTTCATCTAACTCTTGGATGACTGCTAGTGACGATGGAGATGATTATCTATTCGGATTATCTGAAATAGAAGAATCTGACAAGTACACATCTTATTCCAGAGATTATGATAGTAGAGAATGGATTATGTTTGATGGTGAAGATGCGGATTCGGCAGGTACTGTCGCACTAATTTCCCTATGGATTGCTATACTAGTAGCCACAAGTTCTCTGGTGTTGTTATGTTTGAATAATCTTGGATTGTACAAATCAAATTATGCATTCGTATTATCTTTCACCGCCGGTGGATTAGCTATAGTTGGGGCAATTGTTTGGTCGATTATGTTCCCTGAGATAAATGAATTAGAGGAAGATGGTTTAGGACTAGGATCTGCGTTTTACCTAACGATAATTGCTGGATTACTCAGCGTAGGCGCAGGATTCTCATTACTCAAATCTCCTGAAACAGAAGAGCCGATATGGATGCCACTTAGAAGGACATTTATCAAAATAAAAAATTCTGATCAAGGAAACCTTGACCTTATTTCGATAGGATTGGTACTTGGAGCAGTACTAGTTTTGTTTGTATCACTGTTCACAACATCATGGATGACTGGTAGCGAGGATGACACAAGTTACTATTTTGGGTTGTATGGGATGGGTTATCGTGTTGAGGCTGAAGAATTCACCTTTACTGGTGCCTACTCGGAACCTGATGCTGGAGAGATTGTTGAAGATGCTGGTTCTGCTGGAACTGCAGGTGCAATATTCCTTTGGATTGCTGCAATCGTCTCAACTGCGTCTCTGATACTTTTGTGTCTGAATAATATTGGAGTTTATACTTCAAAATATGGGATGATAGCGGCTTTTGCTAGCGGTGG
>PBGS01000021.1 GCA_002720115.1 Methanobacteriota archaeon | reverse complement strand
GTGTAGGGCAGGTTATCCACGTGTTACTGAGCAGTATGCAAAGAATCTAATTTCTTTCTACTCGCATGGCTTAATCGAACTCCAATAGCGGTCGCCTCTGGCAGGATCAACCAGATTTCGTGATGCCAGATATGCATCTCTCTTGTCTAGATCCTTTGGCTACTTGTCGCTGTTGTTAGTTTTGCTGACCTAAAATAAAATTGACAGGTTCACTTTGCACTAGAGTTTGCTCTAATTCTTGCACACAATACAATATTGTGTCGTGAACACTAATCACCTACCTGGCCTTGAGCTGTCACTCATCCTTGGGAAGGGTGTGGTTTCTCAAGACCGCAATGTGCTTCGGCTTGCGTAAGGGTAGATGGCGGCAGTCATCGTTCAGAGAACTCAGCCGCCAACGCCGTCCCATACGACGCAAGCATCATGCCCAAATCCCCCCCGTATATCAAGGTGACTGTCGAGACAACCATGTAAAACGAAGTACTGCGCTCCAAATCACACCCGATTATTAAATCAAAATCAGGATGATTCTAAACTAAAGCAGGGCCCCCGGGGCACGCGATTAATTCGTATGTAAACCGGCAAAGATAGGTTAGGAGCATGATTAATAATCAAAAAGAAAATATTGCAATTGCAATGGCTATTTCTGACTTAATCGAAGAGTTCCTATCAGATTCCGATCAAGGTGAATCCGAGACTGAAAGTGAGGTAGACGAAGAATCCCAGACTGACGTAATAGAAGACAGTGTAGAAGTTGATCAAAAAATCACTTCTGAATCAAGCTAGTGGAACTGACTTAATTTCTACGAGCAAGTATTACTCTGCACCGAAGAATTGTCTCAGCATTGGATGCATTTCCATTGCTTGTTCCTTCTGGATTTGTTCATATGTACGCAGAATGATACCTACAGCAAGTAACAGACCCGTACCAGTAGCATTACCAACCGTTCCAAGTAGGTCAGCACCCGCTGCTAGAAGACCTACAAATGCGCCAGAGAAGTAAGTTACTGGAGGGATGTACCTCTCTAAAATTCGCTCTAAGACGAGCGGATTCTTTCTGAAACCAGGAATCTGCATACCGGTGCGTTCAATCTGCTTTGCTACATCCTTTGAACCCATATTCGTAGTATCGATCCAGAACTTAGCGAACACCATCGAACCAACAGTCATCAGCGTGACATAGAAAATCACGTGACCACCTATTTGCCATAACGTATGGCCATAAATATCACCTTGTTGGTTAAGTAGCGGAATTAACCAGTCATTCACACCATTTACCATAGATGAGTACCACGCAAACCCTCCACTTGGAGTGGAAGAACCCGGCTCGTAAGTCCCAATATATTCTGACATACTACCCCAGCCTTCTTTTCCGAGTATCGGAGTTTTCTGGAGCGTTGGGTGGTTCCAGAATAGGAGAGTAAACATATTGATGTTAGCAAGTAGAGCAGCCATCAAGATAACTGGAATGTTCGAAGCATATACTAGCCTGATAGGATATTTACCGCGGTGACCTCGAACCTTTCCGTGGGTAAGAGGTAATTCCAGTTTACTGGATTCTGCATATGCTACCACGAGGAATACAACAACCGAAGAGAATAGAGCTGCCACTGGATTAACGTGTGTAAGCAATATCGTTTCGAAGCCGTTTTGTGATATCATTTCTGAATTTGAAGCCTCCCTAAACATATAGAAGATCATAGGTAAAGTACCAGATGGTGGATTCTGTAGACTATAGCTCATTCCGGATGTTGCAGGCATTGGTGAGAGAGTACCCACGAAGGTGGATTGAGCAACACCCGCAGCGATGAAGAGAGAGATTCCAGAACCAATACCCCATTTGCTTACCAGTTCATCTAGCAAGAATACAAGGTATGAGCCTGCGAAGAGCTGAGCAACGATAACGAAGTTGGCCCAACCCATACCATAGTTTGTAATCAGCGCCTCTGTTGGGTCCAAGAATCCATAGGTCTGAGGTATTGATTCGATAGGAATCATAAGTAGAACTAACAATTTTTGTACACCCTGATACATTGCCTTATCTTCCGAATCCTGCAAGTCGAGTCTGATAATTTTGGCACCGGCGAATAATTGCATAATAATCGAGCCCGTAACAATCGGTCCGATTCCTAAATGCATGATGGTACCAGACGCACCGGCCATGATTGAGCGGAACCCACTGAAAAGATCCAGTGCTTGTCCAGACAGACCCCAAATCATGACGTTTGTCATAGCGAAATAAATTATCAGAACTAAGGTCGTTGTCCAAAGTTTCTCATTGAACCTGACGTGCCTTTCAGGCTTAGTGATTGTAGGATAGGTGTCCACGAAACGATGTAGAGCATACAGGCGGCTATTTTTATCACCACTGTACATGAAACAAGTAAGAGTCGCAGCAGCACCGAACCCTAGTAGAATTACACCAACCAACAGGTAGCCAACCAAATCTTGGTGCGTTCCATCATACCATGCGTTTGGACGACAATACCATACTGCAACGATAAGGAAGGCTAGCCAAGCAAGCATCTTTCCGTAGCGCCCAATGATTGGTACTTCTTTCAGTCCCTCTGGTAGGTCCTGAGTAAAACACCAAATCATGAACGCAACGTAGGCAACACCAAAACCAAATCCAAATATTGCTCCATCGATAGCATTTTGTGAAGCGTTTCCAGAGCCGAATAGCGCAGTTTCAAATGCATCATACTGCCAGTAACCCAGCATTCCAAAGTACAGCAGGCCCGTTAGCCCTACTGCCCAAGGGATTGATTGCTTGCCCATGTCTTATTCCTCCGATTATTACT
Source organism: Methanobacteriota archaeon (assembly GCA_002720115.1). GTDB lineage: Archaea > Thermoplasmatota > Poseidoniia > Poseidoniales > Poseidoniaceae > MGIIa-K1. Next base: position 30,821 of record PBGS01000021.1, on the reverse strand, counting down.
GTATTAAAGAAGTCCAACGAATACCATCAAGGGTCTTCATTCCCACTCCTCTTCATCTTCGTCGCCTTCTATTGAACCGCCGGCTGCGGAGATCTTCTCCGCTGCTTTTGCAGACCATTCTTGAACCGTAACTGTTAGTGCTGTACTTATTCTCCCGGAACCGAGGAGTTTGTCTATGCCCATTTCTGTCAAATCTATAGAATCTTTTCCTTCAGCCATTCCTTCAAGATCTCCGACGTTGCATGTCACGTATACAGTTCTCAATCCAGGATTGCGGTTGAAGCCATGCATTCCCCAGTGACCTGGCATGTACTTGATGCGAGTCATGACACGATGCTTGTTCATACCAGCTCTGCCACGACCTCCACGCTTACCTGCTCCACGTCCAGCCTTGTGGCCTCTTCCGTGTGTGCGGCAACGTCCTCGATGTTTGTTTGCTTTACTCATCAAAATCACCTCAAATCATTCTTTCGACCAATGCCGATATATCATCACCGCGTGGACCAAGAGCTCCGCCTACAACGTAGGTGCGCTTTAATCCACCCCATCCTTTTGGCCCTCTTGGTGGGTGGAGTCTGAATACTCTCTTCATTCCTGGCAGGTCCTTTACTGTAGCCTCACCAGAGGTTATTGCAGCTGCGAATTCCTTGATTGAACCGTATTCTGTTCCTTCCTTTACATCATCATCTGTGACTGGTTTATCACCGACAAGACGACCACGCTCTGTAATCATCTTTTCAACAAGGTCTGCGTCTGCTACTCCCCATGTAATGTAATCTTTTGCCTTTTGAAGCATACCCTTGTACTGAGGGTTGTCTGGAATAATAACTGCGTGGTTAACACGAGTTAAATTCAACATCCCCATCGTTTCTCTGATAGAGCGTTCGACCTTTACATCTGAACGCGCTCTTACGACTATCCAACTCATTCTAGTATCCTCCCTTTGTGGATGAATAACTCTGCTCTTTGTGAATCTGAAACACGAGTTCTGTTGATTGCTGCTAGTGCGTTAAATGTTGCAGCAGCGTAATTGATGGTTGTCCTTGTTTGACCTTTGGTTCTAGACAAAACGTCGCTTACACCTGCTAGATTGAGGACACGCTTTCCGGTTTCTCCGATAACCAAACCTTTCCCAGCAGGGGCTGGCATTAGCGTAACTCTGGTTGAACCAGCCTGTCCTTGGACCTTGAATGGTACAGAAGTTCCCGGACCAACGCTTGATTCCCATGAACCGTTACCACGCTGGATTTGAATTATGTTCAATTTAGCAGCGATAAGTGCCTTCTGAATTGCTTGTGCTACCTCTTTACCCTTTGCCATTGCTAGTCCAACATAGCCATCCTTATTGCCCACGCAAGCCATGACGTTGAATCTAACACGCCTACCTGAGTCAGTCATTCTTTGAACCATATTTACCTTCAGTACTTCATCCTCAAGGTTTGGAATTAGAGCGTCTACGATTTCGACCTCTCTTATTGGCAGTCCCGAAGCGAGTGCTTGTTCGTAAGTAACAATACGACCAGCCATGACTTCTCGGCCTAGTCTTGTCTTTGGCGTCCAAGATCTTAGGGCTGAAATGGCTTCGTCTGCAGCAGAGCGTCGGCGTCTTCGGCCTCCCTGCTCTTCTTGCTCTTCTTGTGCTGCAAAGGCTTGAATCAAACCTGGTGCCATTTGAGTTATTTCCTCGTCACTCATCTTAGAACGCCTCCTCAATTTTCTTCTTTGTAGCTTCTACTTTTGAAGCATATGAGTCATCGATATGAGCCCCATTTATTCGCTCATCATCTGGTAGTATGGAGTCACCGTGTGGAATCTCCAAGCCTGCTTCAACCATGCCCTTTAGTGCCGCAAATACGCGATTACCGTTAGTGCTAGCTGCCAAACCAATGTCCAGGACCGCCTCGTCATGTCCTGCTGCAAGGGCGGCCTTTCCAAGTGCGTATCCTGTTAGGTATGATGCTGGAATATTCTTGCGAGAGTTAGAATCTGGCCAATCGTAGCGAGATACGAGATCATCACCAGTGACGGTAACTTCGACTTTGTCCCCGTCTGATTTCCAAGAAACTACTTGACAAACAACGCGGGTGTTAGAGACTCTAACAACAGCTCGAGAGTTACCACTCTTCAACAGCTTCAGTCTGCGACGATAATCTGTTTGTCCACTGCGCCTGCGACGATATTGGTTACGTTGTCTTGGTCCACTTGCCATCACTGCTCACCTCCAATTGAGATTCCTTCAAGACTCATCTGGGTTTTCATATGAGAAATTGAACGATACGAACCGCCTTTTGCTTTCAGGTAATAGCGGCGGTATTGTGAACGCTCAAGAGTGCCGTCTTCACGTAATTCTTTCAGAGTGCGGCGTTGTGCTCGAATTGTAGCCATCCACTGTTGTTTTCTTGGATTGCGGGCGTTTGCAGAACCAGACCTCTTTCCGTGCCCTTTCCTGCGTCCCTTCTTCTTCTGATTCTGGCGTTTTAATGCCCGGACCCTAGAAGTTCCTTGTATCGATTTTGCCTTTATCCATCCATTGTCGATAGCCTCGCGGATATCTTCCTTTTGAACAGATTGCGCCACTTGGTCAAGGTAAGAAGGGTTGATCCAAACTCTGTTGACACCACATTTCAGTAACTGTGCCGCCATTTTCTTTTGATTTGTAATCTGCATTAACGTTCCCTCCTTCGGTTTAGTACTCTGATTCCTAGCTCATCGGCCCTCGAGTGTATATTTTCTCGCTTGCGTCCTCCAACGGTTGCGCCTATACGTGCTGCCTGGGTCTCTGCATCAATTTGATCTAAGTCCCTAGTGTTGTGCACCATGACCTCCTCAAAACCTGATGGGTGCAATCCACTTGCAGCGTTTACTTTGCCATGCCCGATTCTTACAAGAGAGCCTCTGTACTTGTAATTGCGACGTTGTTTGTTGTCCATTCCATGTGGCTTTCTCCATCCTGACCGGGATAGACGCTTGTATCGGAACCATTCTGTTCTTCTGAAAGATGGTGTGCCTTTCTTCTGTGCAGCACGAAGCGCTAATGCGGCCTTCATCTCCTCAGATAGGACCGGCTTTTGTTTTGCGATATGCTCCTCATCGAAGTCATCATCATCCCAATCATCTTCATCTTCATAATCAGATTCAAAGTCATCTTCAACTTCTTCTTCCTCATCCTCTGAAATTGATTCCTCTTCAACTGGAGCAGGTTCATCAGCCCCTTCTTGTAGACGTAAGATAAGATCTGCTTTCTTTCCAGATACAGGCAAGCCTGCTTCTTTCAGTAGCTCTTTGAGTTGTGCAACTGTCATATTTTCATAATCACTCATCTCAATACCTCCATTATGCCTTCTCGATTAGGTATATTCCATCTTGGAATACACGCCTATCTCGCTTCTTTACTGTTGTCGAACGCTCGATATTAGCAGCAGTCTGGCCGACTGCTTCCTTGTCTATACCGGTAACTACAACCTCAGTCTTATTTTGTACTTTAACGTCCACTCCATCAAGAATAACTGCAGAGCGTGGTACTCTTTCACCGAAATAATTGTTCACGATTAACTCACTCCCTTTTACTGCTAGCGTCATTGGAAAGTGAGAATACAGTGCTTTCAAAGTGTATGTGAAACCATCTGTAACTCCTTTGACCATGTTGTTCAGGTGAGCCTTCCATGTTCCAGCGAGGGCTCTTTCCTTGCGACGTGGTATGTCAATTCGAACTACTAAGGCACCGCCTTCTTGGAATATGTCGTGCCTTGCACTGACAAAATCACGAGAAAGGCTACCCTTTGGACCCGTGATGGTGACTGTTTCACCATCAATCGATGCAGAAACACCCTCTGGAATTTCTACAGTGTGTTCAACTCGATCTAGTTTTACCATTTTATCACCTCAGTATACATACGCAAGGAGTTTTCCACCTATCCGATTCTCCTTGGCTTCTTTGTGATGCATGACACCACTGTTTGTAGTCAAAATCAGAAGTCCGAAATCTTGGGCTGGAAGGTATCTTCCTTCCCACTTATCGAACTCCTGGCGACGTACTGAGTGGCGTGGCTTAACTACGCCACACTGGTTGATTGCACCGCGTAGTTGAACGATGAATTTCCCTCCTCGTCCGTCGTCGTTCTTCTCAATCTCTCCGACATATCCGGAGGTTTGCATTATCTCTAACACCGATCCAAGTAATTTTGATGCAGGTGATAAATCAACATTGAATTTACCAGCTTGTTCTGCATTAAATAGTTTAGATAGTGCGTCATTAAGGGGGTCGAACTGCATTCATAATCACCTCAATTCATTTTCTTAAATCCTATTTCTGGAGCAATGTCACGGAAACACTGTCGGCATAGGCGTAATCCGTGACGGCGTATCAATCCTCTTCGACGACCGCATCTGCGGCATCCAATTGTTCGTCCGATTACTTCACCATGGTCTCGTGCCATTTTCACTCCTCCAAGATTTTGACACCATAGTTCTCCGCAAACCATGCTCTGGCATCATCAGCATTGGTTCGGTGATTTCTAGAAACCTTTGCACTGCGCCTTCTTCTCCTGCTTACGCGGTGTCCTGGCCTCTCTAGTACGACATTGATATCCATACCAAAAATACCGATATCTGGATCATATTTTTGGTCTGGGAAGTCTGTATAGTCCGGTATACCAAAAGACAGGTTTCCTGACTTATCAAAGTTCCATGACGGAATGGTATTCTCTCTTACCCAGAAAGCATCTGTAAGGAACTTTTTGATTGAATCGGAGTTCCTAATCGTCGCTTTACAACCGATAGGGAACCCAACACGTACCTTTAGATCACGGTTTTGTTGTTTTCCAAGGGTTCTAACTGGAGTAACACCGGTTACTAGTTCTAGAACTTTCTCTGCATTGGAAAGGCGGTCTCCACCTTCACCAACACCGATGTTGACTACTACTTTTGTAATCCTAGGCATTGCCATTGGATTAGCACTTTCGCTCACTTACTCACCTCCACACCAGGTAGAGGACAATCTCCAACTGTGAACACATTGTCTGCTATTGTGCCAAAGCCATCGAATTCGACTTCGTTTGGCATGCTCGAGCGCTTGACGATGTATGTAGTTACATCAGCAAGTTTCCCAACGTGTACACCACCCACTAGCATACAACGTGTACCTTCTCCAAACTTGATATGCTCCAAGACCTGTTGGTCCGGTAGAGAAATCTTTAGTGAATCTCCAGTTTTGTGTTCAGATGCGTCATCTACCAAGATGTTTCTTCCATCATGTAGGTGAACTTGCGTCTTACCGCCCTTGATAGTAGATTTTCCTTCAATTCGGCATACTTTCCAAGAAGCTTCTTCGGGTGATATAGGACGATATCTCAATCTTCCATTTGTGTCTAACACACAGCGGTAGTTATCTTCGCCAAGAGTTAGAACATCCATGATGCCTACACCTCTACGTGTATCTTTCACGATTCTTCCATCGACTTTGGCTAGACCGTTGTGAAGGATTTTTCTTACTTCACGAGTCGACCTTGCTAAGCCAATCACGTCTCTTATCACGATGTTAACTGGCATGCATTTGTCTAGACTGTGTGCACCTGCTCTTGGGCGCGTAACCCATACAGTTGTCTTACGCGGTAGGGGCCAGCTTCTAGGTATGGCCAAACGCTTCAAGTGACTGCTGCTTCCCATTTCTTTCAACTCCTATCTGCGGTCAAGTGTTGCATTCGCAACTTGTCCGTCTCGTCCAATTTTGTGACGACGACGTTTGAGGCATGGACCGGTACTGCCTCCTCTCTGTTGTCTGATTTTGTTGCGGTTGCACCTTCAATGAAAATGCGACCTTTGTTTGAATCTACGTTTAGGACTTTACCAGTTAGCGGATCGGCGTTTCTCTTTCCACCAACTCTCTTGCCCCCATGTGCGAAATCGCCGCGAACCACGCGGACTGTGTCTCCAGCACGTATTGTAACGGACCTCAGCCCTGCTAAGCGTTCGTCAGGTTTGTCTAATTGTAGGCGTGCTCGGACGCGCTTTCTCTTGACGTGGAGGGGCGCGTTTGCTTGTGCCTTGCGCTGCTTTCCTGGTTTCTTACTTTTTACCATTCTAATCACCTCATACAATTTGCTTTGCTGTTGCTGCAATTCTTGGCCACCTTTCTGCCGCTTCTCGTGAAACTGGTCCTTTGATATCTGAACCTTGAACATCTCCTTTTTCGTTGGTTATCACGCAAGCATTGTCCTCAAATTGAACCCAAGAACCATCTACTCTGCGGAAGGGACGGCGTTGTCTAATCACGACAGCATTGTACATCTGTCGTCGGGTTTCTGGTGTACCTCGCTTGATTGACACTTTGATTAAATCACCAACACCTGCTGATGGGTATCTACGCATGGTGCCGCCAAGTTTTCTGACGTTGATTAGTTGAGCAACCTTTGCGCCAGTGTTGTCAGCTACCTGAAGTCTAGCCATGGTTGGCAAACCTCGGGTCTGCTTTCCTGCGATTCCACGCATCAAGCTTCACCTCCGTTGTTTTCGATAACACAAAATGAAACTGTCTTGGAAAGTGGCCTACATTCCATGATTTTGACTCTGTCACCAATTTTCACACCACCAATGCAATTTGGAAGGTGTGCGGATAGTGCACTTGTTCGCTTTTCATATCTCTCGTATTTCTGCATGTAACGAACATTGTCCCTTTCTACAACGATTGTCCCTTGCATTCCTAAATTTGCTACTGTTCCTTCGAGTACCTGACCGCGCAAGCGCAGGGACCCATAAAACGGGCAATTCTCATCTCCATCCCAATCTCCTGTTGGGGGCTTCACATCAACTCCGATGTCACGCATCGTAATCACTCACTCCTTCTGTTACGGTATATTCTTTCAGCGGATCGTTGCCGTACCAACTTTCCGTCTATGACGACTTCACTGTCATCGATTTTGAATTCAATTGAATTCTTACCAAAGGTTACCTCTCGACCACCTTCTAAGATTGTGATTGTTTCTTTTGTCTCATCAAGGACAAGTCCATTTCGTCCGACGATACCAATGTCTGAGGACGAAGTTATGGAGAGTTCTCTTCCAATCCAGGATTGGTTGTATGGCGTTTTATTCATATCATCGCACCTCCACATTGAATCCGTTGTTTTTCAAAACAACTGCTGCCTTTTTTTTGTGATCTCCCTGTAGTTCAATCACTCGGCCTTTCACAGTTCCGCCTGCAGCACATCTGTTCTTCAGTAACTTTGCTAACTGATTGATGTCAATCGCTGAATCATCTATACCCTCTACCTTAGTTACAATCTTTCCGTACCGGCGGCGGTCAGTGCTGATTGTGGCTTTCTGCTGCTCTTTTGCGATCTCTTGACAGATACACAATTCGTATGGAAGACCACACATTTTGCAGATTTCAGCCATTTCATTCACTCCCTGTTTTTTGATTATGATTACTGTGATGCCATCTTGGTCTTAATTCTAGCAATTGAGCGACGTACTGCCTTGAAAGCACCCATGTTTGAGGGTGTTCCACCTAAGGATTGCTCCGCTCTGAGTTGCAGGAGTTCTTCCTGCAATTCTTCCAACCTGTCAGCAAGCGCTTCTGCGCTCATTGATGCTATTTCTCTGTTTGAGACGTGGGTCATTCAGATGCCTCCTCGCTCTCTTGCTCTTCACCGCTTTCTTCAGCGTTCATACGAAGTTGCTCTTCTGTGTAAATTGAAATCTCGTGAGGCAACTTTGTTCCTTTTCGCATAATTGCTACAGTCACTCCGATTGTACCGAGTTTCTTGATGCAGACAGAATATCCAACATCCATGTGTTGTAGTGCGGTTTCTCCACAGTACTTTACGTGACCACGAATAAATTTCTGAGTTCTGTTACGGCTACCAGTCAATTTTCCTGCAAGGGTAATTATTACTCCTCGAGCTCCTGCTTCCATAATGTTCAGGGCTGCAGAGTGTCCTGCACGACGATAGTACCAGCCGCGCTCCATGGCGCTTGCAATCTTTTCCGCCATGACCTGTGCGTTGAGGGCTGGGTCTTCGACTTCGTCGACCTTTAGTTTCGGGTTATCGATACCAAACCTTTCATTGAGTTGCTTCTGTAGATCGTTGATTATCTTGCCTTTACGACCAATAACCATTCCCGGTCTTTCTGCTTTTACAACTACTTCTGTTCCGGCTGGAGTTCGGCGAATATCTAATCCACCGAAGCCTGCTTTCTTTGTGTTGTTCATCAAGAACTCCTTTACTAGGTGGCGCTCGACATTTCGGTCGATGATTCGTCTTAGTGTACTCTTATTCTCGCTCATGATCTTCACCTCAGAAGTCGTCCTCCAATTCATCTTCGACTCCACTGAAGTCTTCTAGGAATAGTTCGAGATTTACTCGGTAATGGTTCTTAGGAGATGCTCGACCTCTTGCACGAGGAGTAAATCCTCTCTTGATTGTACCACGATGAGCTGCGCAGTGAGTGATTACCATTTCTTCAGGGTCGATGTCTTCGTATTGATGGCGTGCGTTTTCCATACAACTTTCAAGTAGCCTAATCATAATTCTACTAGCTTTTACTGGATAGCGTCCTGGACCGATTCCACCTTTCCTGTGTCCAACCATTGAGGGACCGGAACGCTTTCTCTTCTTGTTTCCTGAACCTAGCCTGAATGGCACGGCAGCAGCTTTCTTACGAATGTCTGGTCTGTCACTGTCTATTTTCAAAACGTTGTTCAAGAATGTTATAGCCTCTCCAGCAGTTTGGTGCTTTATGGCACGTGCGATTTCGAAGCAATGTTTGACGTGTACATCTGCTTCTTTGACTCTTGCAGTCGCAAGACGGCTACCTTGCAGCAGTTGTGTGTATCCTTTTTGAGGTAGATCTTTACGCTTTGAGCGTCGGTCCATTTCTGATTTTTTCCAACCCATAGTAATCTCCTCACTTCAAAGCAACGTGTGATGAAGAGCGCGTCGCACCTACACCAGGACCCGAGTGTGTTACACTCTTCCTAGTCAATGCGAACTCTCCTAGATAGTGACCTATCATCTTTGGTTTGATATCGATTTCAACGAAGTTTTGCCCGTTGTGGACTGCAATTCTCTTCCCAACGAACTCCGGGAGAATTGGTACATCTCTGCGATGTGTCCTAATGGTGCGACCGTTTGATCTGCGAACACGCTCAATGAAATGCATGTTTTCAGAGGATAGTTCTCTCGTGAGAGATCTTCTGGCTCTAGCGGTTAGTAAGCTAGCAATCGACAGAACTGATGGATCATCCTCTGGAGGTAAAATTGGCATTGCCTTTAGTTCCTCAACTTCGTATCCTCTGTATGTAAATTCCTTTTTCTTGCGTCCAGTTATTGTTGTGCGCTTCTTACGAGCTTTTCTTCTGCTCGCCTTTGGGGTCATGAATGACTTCTTTTTCTTTGCCATGTTATCTCACCTCAAACTTTCTTGCCGCGACCTCTTCCTGTGCGGCTTGGTGCTATGTTGCCGACCTTTGCACCCGGAGGAGTGCCACGAGCAACTGAGCTAGGACCGTGAACTGCCTGGTGATTACCACCGCCGTGTGGGTGGTCGACCGGGTTCATCGCAACTCCGCTGACATGAGGATACAATTTACCTCTAGCCTTAGCCTTGTAGTGTGCAGCCCCTGCGGTGCGTAGTGGCATCTCACCACGGCCATGTCCTGCTAAAACACCAATTGTTGCACGGCACTTACCGGACATGTCTTTCGAGACGCCGGATGGAAGTCTTACACGGACTCTGCCACCTTCCAAATGTGCTTCTATTGTTGCTGAATTTCCAGCGGTTCTTGCAATCTTACCACCATCACCTGGTCGAATCTCTAAGTTATTGATTGCTGTTCCTTCAGGAATGTTAGCAATTGAAGTTATGTTGCCTGGCCTTAGTGTTACATTGTCTCCGATTGCTACGGTTGATCCAACGGCTAAACCTTCTGTTGCGACCACTAGATTTGTTTGGCCATCCGGTAGTTTTACTCTGGCCAGTGGCGCAGTGTGAACTGGGCTGTGCACCAATTCGGTGACTTCCCCTACAACATCCGATGCTCTTGGCATTGTGTTAGAACCAGGGAACCTGTGGCTCGCTACGCGGTAGCGTGGCGAACTTCCTTTTCGTTGTGAACGTGTTCTTTTACCCATAATCTCACCTCATCAGAATGCTCCGAGTCGCATTGCAGCCTCATCTGCAAAGTAACCTTCAGCGAGTTTTACACTCGCTAGTTTACCGTTTTTGGTATTGCGAACGTTGACCTTGTCGACTTCTGCGTCAAACAGAGCTTCAACTGCAGCAGCAATATCTGCTTTAGTTGCGCTTCTGCGGACAATAAATTCAAGACGATTACCAGAGGTTCTAGCCTCCATGGCTTTCTCTGTAATCCAAGGTAGCATAATNACATCATACGGATTTACCATTCATCACACCTCCTTAGTTTAAGGCCTCCACAGCTGCCTTGGTGAAGACAGTTAAGCGGCCAAGGTCGCCTCCCGGAGCCAAGTGCTCTGCAGAGAGATCCTTTGCAGCAACCACATCAACACCTGGAAGATTTCTTGCAGCTTTTGCAAGTCCATCCTTGCTGGCAACAACAAGCAAAACACTCTTTGGCGTTTTGTGGACNCTGCCGCNCATTGTTGCTTTACCGGCTCTAATTTTCCTACCATCTCTNGCACGTCTTAGGTCGTCTCCAAGTCCCAACGCTTCNAAAATTGCGTTTACTTTTCGAGTACCNCCNTTTAGNTTGAATGCTTCAATATCNATTTTTTCACCATTTTCAGAGTANTCNCCTAGTATTATTGGAAGNGAAGNGATTTCTTCTGCAAATCTGTGNCCTCGATTNGATACCATGTCAATGTTTGTAGTAGCTGCAAGGGCCGAGTTTCGAGCGAGTCTACGCTCGTTACGATTTAGTTTTCGTGACCAGTCCTTCTCGACTTTTGGCCCATGTGCACGGCGACCACCGAGTGTGTGNGGGTTTTGTGCACCGCGACGCTGACCAGTTCTTCTCATAATTCTTGAGACACCACGGCCTTTACCCCACCACTCTACTGAGTGTTTCATTCCAGCCATTGGCTTTCNCTTACCNCCGTGNGGGTTAGAACCGTANGCTTGCCTGCGGTTGGCTCTAGCACTAGCCACTGCTAGTTTGACTANATCTGTTCTTATCTCAGAATTAAATGATGCTGGAAGTGAAACTTTCTTACCGAGTTCCACACCTATGTCGTAGACTTCTTGAAGTCGGCCTGCATCNAGTTCATCTTGTTCTATGTTATTGATGATATTGTGAACTGCAACCTTCATGTTCAGACCCCCTGTTTNCTNGATGTACTGACGTACGTTATTTCGTATGGGTGCTCAGGCTTGTCAGATCCTCTGGTTGCGTCTCTGAATCTTACCAAGCGCTTTGCTGGGCCGGGTAAACTTCCCTTGACAAGCAAATAATCTGAATTTACTTCACCATAGTGGAGGAAACCACCCGATGGTGTGATAGATTTGTCTTCTGCAGAAGCNATTGACAGGATTCTTTTGTTGTACTCGGTGCGCTGATGGTATCCTGTTTGTCCGCCTTGTCTTATTGTCTTTCGAACATATCCAGTTCCGAAGTCACCCATGTTTCCATGCTGACGGCGTTTCTTTGAATTCTTGTGCGATTGTAGTTTACCACCAAACCTTCGAATTACTCCTTGCCATCCATATCCTTTGGTGACTCCTATAGCGTCAACGAATACTCCTTCATTGAACACATCATTGATTGAGAGTTCTTGCCCTAGGTTCTCCTTCGCCCACTCTAGCTTCGCAGTCGAATCGCCACCAACAAGACCGAGTTCCATGACTTCGGGTGTTTTTGATGGAGTTCCTGTTACTGAGTGGGGTTGAGTTGCGGCAATAATCCTGACTTCTACTAAATCTGCGTCCGCAAGGGCTTCGAAGTGTTTGTCTGACTTGTGTTCTTTCATTGCATTACTGTGCAATCGTTTGAATAATTGCGGGAAAGCTTCAGAAATTTGTTCAGCATCAATCCATGCTTCACCTGCAGCCTGCTTACCATAAGGCGTCATTTTGTATCCACGAACACCTAGAATTCTCATCTTTGGTACCTCAACAACGGTAACAGGAATTCGTACTTCCTGACCTGCGCTTGTTGATTTGGGGTTTAGATCACGGGCCATGACATGGGTCATCCCGGCTTTCCATCCGGCGAATCCTTGAACACGTACCTCGCTCGCATCGGTTTCTGGCCACGACTTGACATGCCCGAAATGACGTGCTGACCGCTTACGCGGGCTAAACGCCATACTACCACGCCTTGGGTGACTTCTCTTTGCCATATATTCGGCCTCCTATGTTTTGTTACTCTGCATTGGCCCCCCGATAAGGGGCATACAGAGGCTGTCAAGGCTAGGGAGTTGCCGTGACACCGGCTCTAGGTCCACGATTGGGACCTTGAGTTATGGGATACGTCGTATTGCCCACAGTGTCTGGCCACTCGCCTTTCGAGCATTCTGCCGACTTACCTCCCCTATATGAGTGGTTCGGTTTAGAACGTTGTATAGGTCGGCAGGGTATATATCTAGAATACGCTAATTATTGTTTTAGTTTTACATGCCCAATTCATCATCTCGTTATGCAAATCCTCTTGAGCCACCGCCTCACAATAAGTAATCATGAAGCCGATGCTATCCCACCCTCGTCTCAGAGATGGTGTCGAAGCTAGGGCATATCAGTTGCTTGCGGCAAAACAAGCAATTTCTGGTTCGACCTTACTTGTGATGCCAACAGGTCTGGGAAAAACGGCGGTACAGTGGATGGCAATGGCTAGTTTCCTGGAAGGTGATGGAAAAATAGTTCTGGTCGCTCCCACGACAGGGCTCGTNGCACAACAAGCTCGAATGGCACAAGAGTTTATCGATATAGAACCNGAAAAAATAGTTACTCTAACCGGAAATGATAGGCCTGCGAAAAGAGCGCAGATATGGCGGAATGCGAAAATCATCATGGCTACTCCACATGTGATTCGAAACGATGGTAGATCTGGCAGGATTTTGCTATCGGAAATCGACCTTCTAATTGTTGACGAAGCACACCATGCCACGGGTTCTGATTCCATGGCCCAACTTGGAGACATGTACCTAGACGCATCATCAAAGGCAATGATACTAGCAGCTACAGCCTCACCCGGCGTTAAGGCGGCTAAAGTTCTCGAAGTGATTCAAAGACTAGGGATTGAAAGGTTGCATGTAACCAAAAGAGAAGACGATTTAGTTAGGCCTTATACCACCTCGATGGAAATAAAAAAACATATCCTAAACATACCAGACGAACTGAACAAAATTATCTTGCCATTGAGAATACTTGAGGCAGANGAGGCTGATTTTCTCTCGCGCTCTGGTTTCCTAATTCAATCAGGGAGAATTACCACTGCCGCAATTGAAGAGGCCCATAGACGAGCCAGTGCAGCAATAGGTAGAGGAGATGCAAGAGGTTATGATGCAGCCAAAAGAATTGGAGACTTGCGAAGGCTACACAGATTGTTGGATTTACTNGAGACTCAAGGATTGAAGTGCGCAATCAAATATCTTTCCAGAGCAAGAGAGGAGAGTAATAGAAAGACCAAGAGATTCCTGTCCCTTGGTCCAATAAAAGAATTTTTCACACAATTTAGTGGTGACCAAGAAAAGCATCCTAAACCTTCAATGGTCACTAATTTAGTCANAAGCGGATTAAAGGAAGGAGGAAAGGTGATTGTTTTTACAGAATATAGAGATACTGTTGATAATATCCTAGAAATTTTAGATTCAGAAGAGGGGATTAGAGCAGGTAAATTTGTTGGCCAGGCTAGTAAAGGTAATCAAATCGGCATGAAACAAAAAGAGCAGATAGAGCAGTTAAAGAGATTCAAAGACGGTCAAATCAACGTTCTAGTAGCAACAAGTGTTGGAGAAGAAGGACTAGACGTCCCTGCAGCTGATAGTGTGATACTGTACGAACCGGTTCCAAGCGCTATAAGAGCCATACAAAGAAGAGGAAGAACTGCTAGACAGAGGGATGGAGATGTGCATATTCTAGTAGCAAAAGGAACACGTGATGAGTTCGTTCAACACGCCGCAATGAGAAAGGAACAAGCAATGTATAGGACGCTTGAAAATCTAAAGAAACAATCTCGGCTACCTAAAAGAGAGGCGCCAAAATCTGATGTTCTTTCAAATTTTAATGTGGACGGCGTTGATGTGGATTCATTCATTTCCTCAGAAGAAAAAAGGCTCCATAGACCAGTAGAAAATAAACAGAGCGAATCTACCAAAATCAATATACAGACCAAAAAGGAGGTTAAGTTATCAAATAGGCCAAGGAATCAGAAATCTCTCGCAGATTTTGATTTTNATAACNTCGATANTGGAAATAAAAANTGGTGGCAACCTGTACTTGATGGAAGTGTAAGTCACTCCAGAAATAAGGAGGCAAGAGTCTCAGAAGCAGCAAAAACNGAAGTAATATCTAACAGTNTAGAGAATCAGCCTGGAACTATGATTGTCATAGACCATAGAGAAGGGAATTCTACCCTGCCTGCAATGCTAAAATTACATGGTCACGAAATCAAGATAGAAAGCCTACCGGTTGGAGATGTGAGAATATCTAATAGGATCTTAATAGAAAGGAAAACTGCGAGAGACCTAGTCGACTCACTAATCGACGGAAGGCTCCTTCANCAAGCCCGTAGATTACGAACCGCTGCAGCGCGACCTTTACTAATTGTAGAGTCGATAGAAACAGAGAGGGTTCATCCAAATGCGATATTAGGAGCCATGGCTTGGATAACAATAGACCTAGGGCTGCCGGTTTTAATGACTGGGTCTGCAGAACAAACAGCACGATTTATTTCTGTTGTAGCCAAAAGAGAGTCACACCTGATTGACCTCCTAACAACAAAATCAAAAAAATTGCATCCTAGTGAAGAAAAGACCGCACTGAAAGCAGCATCTGAAGAAATAATGTCGATAATTGGTGGACAGGAAAAAAGNGGAAACCTAGCAAAAAAATGGAAAAATGAAATTATGCAAAAAAGAGAAAAAATACTATCTGAACTTCCAGGAATAGGTGCTAAAACCGCGAACAAAATAATGGATAAGGCAGGCGACATAATGGGGTTATGTTTGCTTAGTCAGCAGGAACTAACTAATATAGAAGGAGTCTCTCCAAGCCAAGCATTAGAACTCTACAAGTTCCTTCACGGATAATCATGAGCCAATTATCATTGCACGGGTTTTAAGCTGGGCAAACCTATCTGGGAAATGGCCAAGAGCAAACGCCACAATTTCTGTCAAATTGACTGCTGGTATGTTGGTATCCATATTTGCTACCCTGCCTGCTTTACCTTGGTATGAGTCGAGGTTTGAGTGAGAAAGAGTACATGCACTAACGATTAATTGGGCCCCTGCTCTCTTTGCATCGTTTAGAACNCTAGCAGTCATTTTCATGACAGAATCCCCAAGNGATAGCAAAGATGGGTTTCCAACACTTGATGTCTTTGTNTTGTATTCTACGGGTCTTCCTCCAAGCGCTGTTATCAGTTGTTCCATGTACGTTGGATTCCATGGGTCATCGCCACCGCATGCACCTTCTTTTTGCATGTGAGGACCATAATAACATGCAACATCCATGTTTATTGGATTAATCACGGCGTCTTCCACTTTCTCCAATCCTATGTCATCTACCAGAACGTGCAGTAGATGATTTGTTGTAATCTCATCTGCTTTTGCGACCATTCCTGATGTTTTAGACAATACAGTGTTAGCATTAGCCAAGGCAATTGGGTCCTTGCGAAAAGTCTCTAGTGATTCGTACAAGATACCTTGTGCTGATGCACATGCAGTGATTATGTCATGACCATTTTTCTCTGCGAGTGCTATATTTCTAGCGTTCAAGGCTAGTTGTAGATCCTTGTTTCCTTGTTTGATTATATTTCCACCATCACTATTGTATCCAACGATTTCAATCAATTCGATTCCGAGCGTTTTACACAGGGGTTGGATGGTGTCTTCAACTTCAAATGATGATTGGCGGGCTACGTTTCCAGGATAATAGGAATACTTCACCACCTTAACACCTCAAAATCTGCTATCAAGTTCGTTAAATATTGCTACAACTTCGTGGTGATTTGCTACTTTCCCATTGAACATATTTGGGATCTTACCTATTCCAGCGGGTGGAATCAACATCCCTTGGAATCCTCGCATGATTGGTCCGCCGTTTCTAGTGAATCCTAACATCATTCGTAGTGAAACACCGTTCATGATGTTCGAACCAAGACCTAGTGGCCCTAATACTGAACGGTAGAGTGTTGTTTCGTTAACGTTGCCTGACATCTTTACCGAGCGTGAATAGTGCTTTACAAGTCTGCCACTTCTTCCTGTAAACTTGTACTCNGCAAGCAACCGGGCTCTGGCCTCGTAAAGGGAATCAGCNGCTTGAGAACCATCAATACCGTGTCTTTGGATAGAAGAAATGTCTGCTTCGTCCCAAACTCCACCTTTCTTCTGCATCAATTCGAACATTTTCTTGACATGCTTTNCACCTGAACGAGGGTCTTGGCTTCTAACCCATCTTTGAAGAGCTATTCCGGGACCTGAGTACTCATCATCGACATCATATGTATCGGACATAGAATTGACAAGTTGTAGGGATCCCACATCCGCCAAAGTATGCAACATAGTAGCATCTGCTGAGCTCATAATTCCCATTGCAGCACCGGATATCAATTTCTCACCTTGCCGTGGGTCGGCCTCCATCCAAGGCTTCGAGTTTGCTCGCTCTGTATCATATCTGTCATAGGATACCATCAAGTCCTTCAAAACGTCATATCCGGGAATCGGTTCAAGTGTCAGATTCCCACCATCTGAGACCAAATCTGAGATTCTTGTGGTATCAGCTGGTAATATTCGGCCATTGGCCTTGATACCAGTTAGAGGATCTTGGCCCGCAATCGAACCGCTTCTAAAGGTTAGAGAGCCGTCGATTTCTCTCTTCACCGCCACTAATGCGTCTTCTATTGATGCATGCCCAGGCAGCGCAACAGCAACGGTATCGAAACCAGATTGAGCAAGTGTGGGGTTGTAGCGGAAAATGCGCATTGTTATCGAAATAACATCTTGCACAATTTCNCCGGGTGCAAAATCTCCTAGGTCTGATTCTTCTTCATCACCAGCGCCATAGGCAACCATTGCTTCGACTAATTCTTCGTGGAATGTACCCGAGGTGTCTACACATGCGATTTTTGATAGAGCCATTGGCGCCCATTCGAGCCATGGGGGCTCATAGTCGACATCGCATAGCTTGATTTCTTCAATGCATGTAGCACCGAGAGCCTTGAATTTCTCGTCCCAGTCGAGCCCAGCCTTGCAGAATTCATCGTATGCTGTGTCACCAATTGCACATACTGAGAAGTGGACATCTGCCAGAGCAGGATTTGAGCCACACGTTGCAACCCACAATGCGTCTGCATTATCTGGCATTTCACCCTCTCCCCATGTTGAGGTAATGATTAGAATTCTCTTGTGAGAAGAAAATTTGCTAGGGTCGTATCCATCCATATCGATAACCGTAGGTTCAAGCCCATAATTAACAGCCATTTTTGCCGTTTTTTCAGCCAACCCTGCAGCATTTCCGGTTTGAGACCCGAAAAATATAGCAAGGCTTCTATCGCCACTCATTACATCGGCAAGTTCACCGGAATCAGTACTCAAATTAACTTCACTTGGGGCAGAAACTACTGCTGTTTCTGAGCTCTCTTCGGGTGCTGTAGTTGAAGCACCTCCGTCCACCGAGGCCATTGCTGGAATAACTGCATCTGCCCACTTTGCCCATTCTGGTTCATATTCTACATCACATAACTGGATTGGGTGCACTCTTGTTGCTCCGAGGGCTGCAAACTTTTCATCCCAGTCTACGCCTGCTTTACAGAACTCGTCATACGACGTGTCACCAATTGCGCAAACTGAGTAACTAACTCCAGACAGGCTAGGGTTTGATTCGTTTGTAGCAATCCACAAGTCCTCAGCGTTATCCGGCATATCTCCTTCTCCCCATGTAGAAGTGATTATCAAAACGCGCTTGAAGCTAGCGAAATCTGCTGGATTAAATCCATCCATGTCAATTACTTTAGGAACCAAACCCGCTTTTTTTGCAAGTTTTGCTGTGTTGCCTGCTAATTCTTCGGCATTACCCGTTTGGGAACCAAAAAATATTGCTAATTCTGGACTGCCAACCACTCCCGACATAAGACCACCTACTCGGACATTTTATTCCACTATGGCATAGCCTTTGAAGGTTCGTGCCTCTCCCTTAAGGGAGAGAAATTATGTGATAATAAAAAATCACATTTGGAAATCATCCATTCCGCCCATCATATCTTCACCAGATATGCCCTTGGAGGANATTACATCATCGATTCGCAATATCATAATTGCCGTTTCCGTAGCAGATTGTATNGCCTGCTCAACAACTCTTTCTGGTTCTAGGACATTTGCTTCTCGCATGTCCATGACTCCACCGTCTTCAACGTTAATTCCAGAGTATCCTTTACCATCTGCATGTGCCTTTCTCAGTTCTATAATAGTGTTGACTGGATCTAATCCCGCATTCTCAGCAAGGGTTCTTGGAATTATTTCTAACGCACTTGCAAACGCTTCGATTGCCATTTGTTCTCTGCCGCCAACTGATTCAGCATAGGACCTTAGCTCCCTGGATAGCGCAGCAAGGACACTACCGCCTCCGGTTAGCACTGCGCCGTCTTCCCAAGCCACTGAAACAACGCCCACTGCATCATCAAACGCCCTACGTATTTCATCGACAACGTGCTCGGTTCCTCCACGAAGGAGTACTGATACGGACTTTGCCTGTGGACAGCCGGTGATGAATGTCATGTCCGATTCACCAATCTTTCTTTCTTCGACTTTTGCTGCGATACCAAGATCTTCTACTGTGAGGTCATCTATGTTCGTTAAAACTCGCCCACCTGTTGCTTTTGAAAGTGCCTCCATGTCACTTTTTTTCGCCCTTCTAATCGCAAATATACCTGCTTTCGACATGTAGTGCTGTGCCAAATCATCAATTCCTTTTTGGCAAATAATGACGTTTGCGCCACTGTTCTGGATTTTCTCAACAAGTCCTCTGATGTAGTTTTCTTCTTCCTCAAGGAAAGATGCTAGCATTGAGGGGTCAGTAATTTGAATTTTAGCATCCACTTCTGTCTTTTTCACTTCAATTGCACTGTTAATTAGTGCTATTTTCGCGTCTGAGACAGATCGAGGCATGCCTGCATGTACTCTTTCTTTGTCTAAGATAATACCGTCAACCAATGTGCTATCCTTTATTGAACCACCTTGTCGCTTTTCGACCTTGATATCTGACAAATCAACCAATCTTTCTCCATCCTCGATAGTTCCAACCGAGTTAACTGCTCTTACACAAATGTCAGCAAGGAAGGATTTTACAGCTCCCGCAGATTTACCGGTGAGAGAAGTTTTTGCAACTTCCATAAGAACCATGTCATCATTTTCAGTGGAAATACCGTGAGATTCCAAACATCCTACCGCTTTTTCTGCGGCTAGTCTGAACCCTTCACATATTACGGTCGGATGTACATTTTGCTCAATTAAATCCTCTGATCTCTTAAGCAGTTCACCAGATAATACAACAGCAGACGTTGTCCCGTCATAGCAATGCTGTTCTTGTGTTTTTGCGACTTCGATTATCATCTTTGCAGCTGGATGTTCAATATCCATTTCCTTTAAGATGGTGGCTCCATCATTTGTAATAACCACGTCACCCATACTGTCAACAAGCATCTTGTCCATTCCCTTAGGACCAAGCGTACTGCGAACTGCGTCTGCTACCGCTTTTGCTGCTGCGATGTTATTTGACTGAGCACTGCGTCCTCTTGTTCTTTGCACACCTTCTTTCAAAATGAATATTGGTGCTTGTCCATTACCATACATACGTATACCTCGCCAACCCATCCCAAGGGAAGCCTAACTTCAACCCATCGCAATTGAATTTTATCTGTTACTATCGAGCCATTGTTGGCCATAGTGGCTCCATTGCTCCATAGTCCAGCCTTCAGGAAGCCCTCCTTCTGGAAGAGGCGGACCTGATTGTATCGCTGGTTGTGGTGGTGCCGATACCGGAGCAACAGGAGGAGANATATCCGGAATTGATTTCTCCATTGAACCAACATTTGGAGCTGCTGCGACTGCGCCATAAGTGGCGGTTATATTATCCTCGTAGCCACCCTCTGCCCAATCCTGATTCTCTTCCTCTTCCTCGCTGTTTAGAACCATCAATAGAATACCAAGAAGAGCGATTATTGTAACACCACCCACTATCCAAATTCCAATCCCAACCCAATCAATTGAATCGGAATCAGATGATGCAGATTCTGAATCAGAGGTAGAGCGCTTTAGCGTAACGGGAAGTTCTAGTGATGCTGCGTCCTCGACTGTGTTGGAAAGAGCCCATACAGTTATCGAGGACTCGATAAATTCTTCCTCTAGATTTTCAAGACTAGAACTCTGAACTTCGAATAGAACTGTTACTTCTCTATTACCTTCAACCTCTAACCAAAAATCTCTGTCACTGGAATCTATTGATGCTCTAAACCAATTTCTTGTGTCACCTTGGTCCCAATCCATTGTAACAGATTGGCCGGTAGTATACTGATTTCTGACTGTGACAATGACCTCATAAACACCAGCCTCATCGATTATTGTGGACTCGGTTGAAATAATTCTTAGGTAATTTTGCGAGCCTACTTTGTAGGTGCATTGACCGCTGCTTGAAACAGTTGGGTCGTTCACGCTGGTAGCAATCACTCTCATGATAAGCCTGTCATTAATCCCATCATCAAAAGAAAATCTTACTGTTAAGTTGTAACTTTCCCCTGGAGAAAGCGTAGGAGTCAAATTACCATCGACCAATTGCTCAAATTGAGCATTCATACCGTCTGGCAGATCGAGACTCATCTCGAATCTATCTTCTTGATTACCATCGTTAGTAACCATAAATCGCATGGACTGAGCATCTCCACCCGGCAGATAAGACTGGTCAGCATCCTCGTCAGAAACAGAAACTGCAGAGGTGTCTTCTACATCAACATTAATTGTTATCTGTTTTGTAATCGTATTATCGTCTACACTGGTTGCAATGATTTTAGCCGTATACAAACCAGGTGCTAGACCAACAGGCATAGGCAGATTCAGCGCAATTGTTGTCTCGCCATCCCATGCGTCCAAGACTGGGGTTTCATCTGTTGAAAGATACGCTTGAAGTCTCCAGTTTGATTGTACCAAATCAAGCGAATATATCTCATCATCATTACCCAGATTGAAAATATCGACGAACACAATTCTGGAGTTACCGTTTGCTGGTGCCATTAGCTCATATTCTTCAGCAGCCATATCAATAGATCTGAGAATTGGCACCTCTATTTTCTTTGATATGACATCAGTGCCAAAGAGGGAACCTCCACATGACGGACAGACCGCTCTCATCGAGAAAGGCACTTCTCCGGGTGTTGCTTTCTCAGGGGATGTTACATTCAGAAGTAATTCTACTGACTCACCCTTTCCTAGAGGAATTGGCATTTGTACAATACTATTGTTTTGGTCGGTAACGTATGAAAGCCATCCTTCACCTTGGAAATTAGAAGTTATGGTGTATCCTGCCTCCCGATTCCCTGCATTCTGCAGTTTGAACGGAATGCTTGTCGACTCCCCTGGCAACAGAGAATCTGCTAGTAGAGGTGCTGTTGATGAGAGCTGTACACCGTATTGTTCTGTGACTGCTAAATCNGAAGTGACTCTTCCCATTTCACCAAGCTGAGTTCCTCCAGCATCTTCCCACCAAATTTGCCATACTTGCTGTTGGACATCTGATCCTGCAGGAATAGACAAATTAATCCACATTTCAGAAGTATTACCAGCAGGAATTGGAGGAATCATTACTGTTGTGCCGTGTTGGGTTGGATTCACACTGTCGATTCTAATCATCGGCAAGCTTGGGTTCATCCATGAAGTGTTTGAAACGTTTGAAAGAATTNTTACNTGCGCAGACTGATATCCGTTGTTGGTTATGACGCAGTACATTGAGAGAATGTTGTTTGGAGGCGTTGTATATCCNCCATTAGGGTTATCACAATCAACATCTAACGTAAACTCTTCAACCTTCTCTATGGCAAACAAAACGAAATCGTCAACATGCATTCCACTTGACGCTCCCGATGCATCTGACTGGAATANAATNCCATANGACCAAGAATGTCCGCCTAATTGNTCAGTTGGGTCCCACGAAACGTTGCTCCATTGGCCTTCGAATGTGCTGGGTGAGTCGTTGACAAAGTTATGAGAAATCGTGTTTTCTGGCGCTCCATTACCCCTCCATAATTCTAAAGCAACCAAGTCTCCAGCTCCCATTTGACCCCACGTTTGAACGTGCATCTGAGCTGAAACTAGAGCTGCAGAATTTAGTTGCATCTTACACATCCACTGAATGTATGCTTGGGACAAACCACCATCTAGGGATGCACCATATCCACAGTTACTGTTTGCACCTCTGAACGCGAAGACTAGCCTACTGCGGGAAGCGGANGGATAATCCGAACCGCTATTGGAATGACGCCAATTAGNGTCTCCAACTGCGGAGTCTGAGTTGTCCTCTTGCCAGATACCAATTCCTGTTGCGTCGCTACCGTCTATAGGGTATTCGCCACCGTAAAATGTCGGAATTGACGCTGTAGGTAGTTGTTGGTCGCGAGGGTCGCCTTCTGCTTCCATTGCGTCTCTTGCGAGAGCCACGGGTAGCTCCATTTCTTTGACATCATTTTCATTTCTGTCATCTGATGGATTGAAAACGGTAGCTCGAATTATCACACCACCAGATAGTTCGTTGGTTGAGACATTGAGATGTGAATGGGCGACAAAAGCCTCCCATTGGAATGTGTCAGTGTAAGACTGGCTACCCAGTAGAGGAGTGGTTTCCCATGATGTTGTATTCATCACAAAGCCGATAGGATGCACCATTTCGACNGTNACNGTTGCCGGGGAACCTTGCAGTGACACTCCNCCTCTTTTNACTTCGACTGAGATGTCTACAAAATCCCCTTTTGCCACGTAAAGCAAAACGCTGCCATCTGGCTGTATCCAATTACTTGATAATGAAGAGTTAACTGAAATNTCAGATACTGAAAAGTCGTCAGTCGTTCCGCCACGCCCCATGGTGGCTTCGACATTTTGTACGGTAATCGACAACACCGATTGCATCAATAACAAAGTAACCAAAAGCAATGGTAGCGACTTTCGCATATTCATCAACAAGCATGCGACAATTAACCCGCATATGAATGTCCCCTTCCCATGTCTCCTACGGAGACANCCCCCCGGATTAGANTAAAAGGTGATNTAATCGCTACAAANCAATCCGAACCAAGGGTAACCTTTGAGAAAGCAANGTGTTAGGATGTATCGTGAATGAATATTCTGACAAAGGGCCTNTGGCGGCCAGAGTCTGGTTAACAGGGCTTGTATTTTGTCAAATTTTCCTCACACCGATGGCTGCATTCTCTATCACATACCTTTTAGAATTCAAAATGGCATCTGAAAATTTTACAATGTCTTTCCAGTCTGAAATGATTCCATGGATTGTTGCTGCTTCTCTAGCTTATGGAATGATTGCTCTACTTCTGGCATTAATATTCGGTGGATTTACACCAGTTTGGATAATTGAAAAGGGTGGGTGGAAATCTGCATTAGGCCTNACAAGAGCGCGAAGAGATGCAGCAACTTTGCGAAACACCAGAAGAAATCACGCAAATTCACCTCATGCCAAATTAACAGTCATGGTTAGCGACCGTATTCAGAAAAGACACTCNNTACTCTCTACTCACGGAGGACTNGTATTATTGGCNATACCTTTCCAGTTANTGTTAGTTATNGTACCGCTTGGTTTTGTTATCTTCATTCCCGANGAATGGATCAGACCAAATCGCAGGTTGGNGGTCGCATTGGCATGTTATCTAATTGTACTAATCATGGTTATGCGAGTATTCCCTAAATTTGCCAGAAAACACATCACAATAGCGGCATTCACAAGACGTTGGTTGATATCTATGACAAAATTATCTTGGTTGGCGCCAGTTTTAGTCTTGTGGTTGATGGGAAGATTGGCCAGTGTTATTGTTTTGTCATGGGTAGGGGCTGACGTTTCTAATACCCTTCATCTTGAACAGTCTTTCATGGAAGATGTACTGAAAATTGGTAGTGTTCCGGAAGCCTCCTTCCTTGATTTATTGACTGCCTTAGCAGTAATGCCTCTAGCCGCATTTACAACCCTTGCATGTCTCGGGGGCGGCTCAGGAGTACCTCCAGAATGGATGAGAATAGGTGATGAAGTCGAGATAAAAACACCAGAAGAGGANGGTGACGGCGGCGTGATAATNTCTGTTGGTAGGACTGTTGGTACTGTCACGGGAGCGGCTGTTGGCGTCGGTATAGGAGTCGCTGCTGCTGCTGTTTCAGGAATTGCCTCAAAGGCACAAACTGCTGGAAGTTCTGCGATAGCAGCAGCCAATGCCGCTCCCCAGGCGGTAAACAGTGGCGTAGAGGCTGTTTCAGCAACCGATGATGTATTCTCATTTGTGGATGATGAAAAAACTACGAATGAAACCGAGCGTATACGGGAAACTGTAGAGGAAAACGAAAACTCTGAATTCGAAGGTTTTGGGTCTATGTTTGATTGATTATTCTTCCTCATCAATCATGATGATAGGACGTCCATCTGTCAGTAAAAGTCTCACGAAACCCATAATCCATCCATCACTTCGTGGTCTACCCAAATCTGGCCTTGGTTCTTTGAGCAGTATATCCCCACATGTATTGCACCTAACTGAAGTTACCTCCCACATTGGTTGAGCAAAAGCACAACAGGCTTTCTCAGAAGTTGAGACGTTTTTTACTCGTTGAAGCCTCATAGCTAATTGCTTAGTGAAAGGTGGCTCTTCACTAGAGATAAAAGATGTAATACGGGATAACACTAACCAGCCAGAAACACTCCATAATCCGAAACCAAAAGGAGCAGACCCGTGGCCTAAACTTACCCATCCAAATGTCAAGGGAATAATTGCGAACACCAATGCGAGCCAATAAAAAATTCGCATATGAAGTATCCTTTGTATCAGGTGCTCATCAACATAAACAGGTTCTGGATGAGGTGGAAACTGTTCATTCCAAGACTTTACTCTCGGGAATGTCAAAAATGGAATTCTTGTTATTAGATAGGCCATGATTGCCCCTGTAGAGAACTCAAAAAATTCCACCCACATCTCAATCGCCACGTAGGCGCTTCAGCACCTGTTCTGTTTTATCCATACCTAGAGAGATATCATCCCTTGAGATAGTATAGGCAAATCGTAGATGACCTTCTCCTGAAGGGCCAAAAGCGCTACCAGGGGAACAAAGTACGCCGCCTCTTAACAATTCCATTGCTACCTCTTGACTTGTCATTCCGGGAACATCGACCCTAGGGAAAACGTAGAATGCCCCCTCAGGAACATGACATTCGACACCTGGCATTGCATTTAGGCGAGAACATATCAAATCTCTTCTTGCTTTGAATTCTGCACACATTGTATCCGGGTAATCATCGGCCTCATTTATAGCCGTCAATACTGCGTATTGCATCGCATCATTTGAGCATGCAGTAATGTAATACTGCACCTTTATCATCTGCGCCATAGCGTCCTTATTTGCAGACAATATGTACCCAATTCTCCATCCAGTCATAGCGTAAGTTTTGGAAAAGGAATTGATGAGAATGACTCTCTGGTCGTCACATCCAACAAAAGATACGTGTTCATTATCAAACACGATACGATCATACACCTCATCTGTTATTATCCAAATGTCGTGACGCTGGGCGAATTCTAACAGTGCGTCTCTTTGCTCTGTAGTTATTGTTGCACCAGTTGGATTTGAAGGGAAATTGAATAGAATTGCTACTGTCTTATCGTCCACCAGAGACTCCAAGTGTTCGATAGTGGGTACAAACTCATTTTCGAATAGACATTCGTAGAATTTAGGCTCGCCACCCCATAACCCCACATCCGGTCCGTAGAGAGGGAAATAAGGTTCAGGTAAGAGTACGTTATCTCCAGGATTTACCAAAGTTGCAAAAATGTTCAACAATGCATTTGTACCACTCATGGTCATGCATACATTAGATTCGTCCAGTCCAGGGCAAAGTGATTTCCAAGTTTCTGCTATACGATTTCTTAACTCTGGAAGTCCTGCGGTGGTGGTGTATTTGTTGTGGCCATCATTCATGGCCTTGTACATCGCATCTATCGCTACTTGCGGTGGTTGAAAGTCCGGTTCGCCCAGACCGAAGGATATCACGTCATCTCCCGCCATATCAAACATCTTTCTGACGCCTGTTGGCTGGATGTTTTCAGCACGCTTTGAGAAGCCACGCATGTCTAATGGAAATCGGAACTGCTTTTCAAGATGAGCCATTATCTACTGATTCATCAACCAAAACGGCCTCGATTAGTTCATTTTCATCACCCTTNACAATGTCATCGGATTTTTCTGAAACTACAGCAAGCTGGAGTGGTTCGTCCCCGCTTTGTCTGATTGCAACAAAGGCGCCAAATGCGATAATCGCAATCCCGACAGTTGCTATGAATAGTGTCCTACCTAGTGAGTCGCCATCACCTAGGGTAACTATATTGCCACCTCCGACCACAGTGTCCCAGTCAATCATTGAGGAAGATCCTTCAGAATCTACTCCTCTAACAATTATCATGTTGTAGCCGCTTGGTAGAGAATCGGTATCTACTTTGAATTGGAATTCAAATGATTCGTAAGTGCTTAGGGTGCCATTAACTGATTCGTATACTACCTCAGTCCAGGTTTCACCACCATCTGTCGAAAACTCAATTTTTTCCATCGCTGCTCCTCTAGACCAGGCGATACCTGTGTATGTGTTTACAGTACCTTGGGTAGAAATATTCTCGATGTGAACCTGCAAATCAAGATTCATGTCAGAGGTTGTCATTTCAATCATGTCAAGATATTGTGCTGTCCAAACAGCGTCATGACCGTGAACTAGACCCCATCCGAAGTCCTTGTTCCAGTGCGGGTCATGCTCTGGCTGAGTCGCTTCACCCATTCTAGTTGCTGTTGAGCGAAGAATTTCGCGAATAACAAGAGGGTTGATCTCCGGATTTACTTCCATCATCAATGCAATTATTCCCGTAACCGCTGGTGTTGCATAAGAGGTGCCTGAGCCACGTCCAGTGTATCCATTTTGTGAAGCGTCTCCGCCAAGGAAGTTGTTACATCCACCGGATGTTACACAAGCCTCGGCCTGAACAATGTCTGTCCCTGGTGCTGTTACATCTGGTTTCATTTCATCAATTGGATTTGTGTTGCCATTATCTCTGCGAGGACCACGGCTTGAGTAGGATGCAATTTCATCATCATCTCTGTCGATGGTGTTCAAATCATTTGTAGCACCAACCGTGATAGAAAGAGAGGATGAACCCATTCCGGAAAGTCCGTCGTTATCTGGACCATCGTTTCCTGCTGCGACACTGACTGCTACCCCTGCNAACGTGGCTTCGTCTAGGATTCTTGAGTGCATATCTTCGCCATCACTACCACCATTTTCATGGCTGGTAATCCCCCATGAAAGTGAGATGATGTCAATTCCGTGTAGGCTTTCGTCAACTCCCGGCCATGCNGTGTCTTTGTTATCGATAATCCACTGCAAACCATTCATCGCTGATTCATAAAACTCCTGCGACAATAGGTAATTCTCGAAAGGACCTGCGCCCACGTCAGTGCCAATTCTAACATCGATTAGACTTGCATTTGGAGCTGAACCTTCGAAACCTGTTTGTTCTCCATTAGCGTCTAGTCCTGTCGCTGCTGCCATACCCATGCATGCAGTGCCGTGCTGGTTCCCATCGTCTGGATCGAATGAGCCGTCAGTTTCTCTACCTCCCGCAAGTATACATTCAGGATCTGTGTGCACAAAGCAGACTGCATCATAGCCAGCCACAAATTTATCTTTCAAGCCAGGGTGTTCATTGTCTGTGCCTGTATCAACCATGGCTATGTTGATTCCAGCACCTTTCATTGGGCTATGATTCCATGCTGTGTGTGGGTATTCTTCGGATTGTTCCGCTAGAATGTTTGGAGTCTGGACGTCTCCCCAAAGTATGACTTGGCCATATCTTTCAACCATTACAACATCCTCAATGTGTGACAGAGCCCACACATCTGTGGAATTTATTACTCCAAGCAGTACAGCGTCCACTGCTTCAATCACGTCCGTGATTTGATACCCAAGTGATTCTAGGTATGCAACGTCAAAATCAGTTACATCTCGACTGTATGATAATCCAACACCTACTGGTTGGTCAATTGTTTCTAANGAATCATGGATACCATTTCTGTTTGAATCCAGAGTGGTTCTATCCCACCAATCTACCTCTTCATAGACAACTGGAGTCATCTCTGGAATTACTGTTGTCCAACCCTCTTCGTTGTCAACATCATTTCCGATNGACCCTGTCAATGGAGCCATGAACAGTACCAAACAAAGGAANGTGAAACCTTGACGCATATCNCTCACCAGTTTGTTTGAGAACAATACTGGTCATCAAGATGTTGGTTTTGTGATTTTACAACGACGAGGTCTGTTGGTAATGTAGAGAGTGGGAGCACAGGGATTTGAACCCCGACCGGCTGGTATCTTCTGATCCGCCACTAAGTTTTGTGTGTACGGCTGGTGGCGGGATTTCACAGGTCGGTCTTCCAGTTGATCATCACAATCTTCAGACCTTTACCATTCGTCATTCCCGTGCAACTGGAGCCAGCTATACTACCAGGTTATACTATACTCCCCCGTATTATTTACCTTTCAGCGTCACTGCTTAGCCTGTCGGCGAGCACGCTTACGACGTCGTAGCTTTTTCTTTCGCCACTTCCATCGCTGATTACCAGTCTTCTTCCACGCTCTGGAACCTCGCTTCATGGTGAACAGTTCGCCGACCAACCCTTGCTATATGAGGACTTCCCAAAGACATCCGCTGATAATCAAGCGAAAATTCCTCTTTGATAGTCGTCAATTGCTTGTTTTATTTCTTCCCTAGTGTTCATAACAAAAGGACCATAGCGAGCAATTGGTTCGTTAATTTCAGGTCCAGCAAGTATCAGAAACTCAGCCCCCTTTTTTGAATTAATTATTATCTTAGAACCGGGAGATAGCAATGCGAGTTTGCCATCCTTGACTGCCTTTCCTGAAACTGAAATTTCTCCTCCAAAAACATACAACATTGCATTTAGATCTTCTTGCAGTTGCTTTTCCAGTGTCGTATTAGGATTCATTTTGACGTGAATGTAGGTTATGGGAATCACGGTATCGATTGAAGATTCAATCCCCATACATTCGCCCGCAACCACTCTTGCCCATACACCTTCCTTCTCTACTGTTGGGGATTGATCGGCAGTGATGTCTTGGTATCTTGGGTTCATCATTTTGTCCTTCGCAGGTAAGTTAACCCAAATTTGGAATCCATGCATAAGGCCTCCTTCATCCATCATTTTCTTGGTAGGCATTTCTGAATGAATTATCCCTTTGCCAGCAGTCATCCACTGAACATCTCCAGGAGTTATCACTCCCTTTGAACCTACACTATCCTCATGTTGCATTTCACCAGCAAGCATGTAGGTTACTGTCTCAAATCCCCTGTGTGGATGCCAGGGGGCACCAACAGCTTCATTTGGAGCATAATCTGCTGGTCCCATTTCATCCAAAAGCAAAAATGGACTCATCAATGAACCCATTGCTGCTGGCCTGCGCACCTTGAATCCTCCGCCCTCGAGGACGGTTCTGGTTGGAACAATCGTCTTGACTTTCCTTACTGCGCTCATGTTGCTCACTCTTGATACTTGATTCTACAAAGCATATAGAATAATGTTTGACATA
This sequence comes from Methanobacteriota archaeon, assembly GCA_002720115.1. Classification (GTDB taxonomy): domain Archaea; phylum Thermoplasmatota; class Poseidoniia; order Poseidoniales; family Poseidoniaceae; genus MGIIa-K1. The sequence goes on along the minus strand of PBGS01000021.1, from coordinate 795 downwards.
ACAGTTTGTTACTGTGCCACATATCTATCAAAAATCTCAACTTTGCTTCTCTTGGTTAGTTCTTAGTATATTGATTTTCACAGGCGCCCGTACGGGGATTCGAACCCCGGTTATCGGCTTAGAAGGCCGAGATGATATCCAGACTACATTATACGGGCAATTCCCCCGGGCGGGAATCTCCCCTATCAGTATTACAGTGGTCTTGCACATTTGTGGCAACGAACTGGTTTGCGCACAGTTGAACGCTTCCATTCATATCCGCAATGATCACAAGTCCAAGATTTAACCTTAGCACTATCCAAGTACTCTTCACGCTTTTCTTGCAGCATTGGAGATTCTGAAATCGTGACACTAGGAGCAATTTTTTCAACTGCTTCGTGTAATTGTTTTGAGTGATCTAATACTCCAGAAGCATGAATTAATTCATGGGCTAATGTATGCTTTAGCAAATCGGGTTCTTTGAGGAGTCCGGGGTGAAGCCCAATTGTTATTGGCCCGGGATCTATTCTTAACCTACGACGACGAACGAGTTCAGAATTACCTTTCTCAAATCTTGTCATTCCAAGTCGCCTATCTTCTTCTTCAAGCCAAATCAATCTAACTCTTTTTGGCAACCATCTAGAAAACACATTAGATGGCACCTGTGGAAGCAAATCCGCTAATATTGCCTCCACGTCCATGCCGGTGCCAAATCACTCTAATTGAGAAGTCTTATGATTGGATGTTTGCTGGGGGTGGATGTCTTAGACGGCAAACCGGGCGCTTAGATCAGCTGGAAGATCGCTTGAGTGGCAC
>PBGS01000020.1 GCA_002720115.1 Methanobacteriota archaeon | reverse complement strand
AAACCTCTTCTAATTGTGATTGGTATCTTCCTTATCATCTTGCCAATTCTTACATTGAGTGAGAAGTGGACTGGATACAAAATACCCGAGGCGAACGACAGAATAGGAGGTTTTGGTTCTGGATTCATGGGTGGACTTTCAGGCCACCAGGGTGCTTTACGTGCAATGTTTCTCTCACGTAGGTTGACTGAAAAAATGTCCTTTGCAGCAACTGCAAGTGTTTTGGCATTATGCGTTGATTTAACTCGAATTCCAATTTACATCTATTACAGGCCTGAAGAGATCATGGAATACTTACAACTGACTGGATTGTTAGTTATTTCAGCATTATTCGGAGTGCGTGTGGGTAAAAAGTGGTTAGTTAAGTGGAAAACTACGACCATAAAAAATGGGATAATGGTAGGAATCATCTCTAGCGGTATATTCTACCTTTTCGAAGCACTTGGCTAATCACAAGAATCCGAAAGCATCGTACTTCTGTGCGAATGTGTAAATCATAATTGGTACAATGATAATTCCCATAGCGTGAGACCGTCTAATTCCGATCCTTGGTGGCATCAAACCTAGGATTGTTCCTATGATTAGAACTCCAATTCCAACCCAACCACAAGACAGCCATACCAAGGCTGTAATGAATATGATTACACCCATAACCATTGACTGCAAAGGTACCGCCTCGTGAAGTTGAAGAATACCTTTCCCAACATGGCGCATCAAAGGTACAGCGATTAATCCTGCAGCGATTGTTAGTGCCAGAAGTCGGATGAAATCTGTAGTGGGGTGCAGTCCACTCCAAGTGTCAACAGGGTACATTTGCTTCAGAGCAAGCGTTGCACCTGAACGAGATCTTCCAATAATGTAAAGGAAACCAAGAACCATTACAGTAACTGCTGTATTTGTAGCAGATAGCAATGCAATAACTTCCAAGTCTTGTTTCTGGTGAGGGCTTTCTCCTTCACCAGCAGCCTCTGCACGAGCCAATGCCAACAATTCCTCATCACTCAATTGAGTTAATTGACGGGTCTCCCAATCTAATCCGATTCCTTCTTTGCCCTGTATTTTTGCGGCTACATTTCTTCCGCCCATGACCAGAACAGTAGCCTGTGCTGCAGTCATTCCGGGGAGTACNCCCATNGCGGCACCTGCGCATGAGGATAGGAAACACGGGACCATCAANGGTCCTGTAGGTGGCAACTCCCAGTCTTCCTTTTGAGGTGGTAGTTCAGATGTAGTTGCGTAAATGTCCAGTAGGTTTGCTATTCCGAACAAACCCCCTAGTGCGGGTAANAATAATCCTGCACCTGGCATCCCAACTGGAGAAGTTACTGGTAGATTGAATACACCCCAGCCGTACAACCCGGTCAGAAGGAAGAAACTTGTCGCAGCTATGTATCCCGCAAAGCGCGAATCATTTCCGAGTTTTTTACCAGTTAATTTTTGCACCCACTGTGGGAAATCCAGTCTTGTGGTTTCGGTTGCAATAAGGAGTATCGATATTGTCAGAAGTACCCAAGGAAGAGCACCTCTCAATGCATCATACCAGCCCAGTTCTGGACCGAACGCAATCCTTGCAGCAACAATTANTGGTAGTGACAAAAACAAACCTAACTGACTACCTCTTGCAGAGTATGCTACACCTTTGGGAGCGTTACCTGAAAGTAACATTCGATGTCCGGGCAATAACGCAAGGGCGGTATCTGCTCCGGGTGCTCCAATNAGGGCAGACGGGATATAGCCGAGGAAGGTATGCACAACTCCTGTGGCAACAATGATTCCCGCAGCCGCTGACAAAGGGATACCAATCGCTAGCAANGCAGGGGATACGCCGAGTAATATCAATGCCACATTGTTGACGTGGAAACCTGGAATCAGGCCCGTCAAAGAGCCAATACAGACTCCAATAAAGAGTGCTGCAAGCATCCAACCCATTTCAACAAAGAAAGCTTCCATGAAATCACCTAAGCGTCTTCAGCATCATCTGCAATACCGTTGCCATCGTTGTCTGTAACATCCGCATCGTCCAAAACGTAGTAGTGTGCTAGGTTGACATTGTCTGCCATCTCTATCAATCGTCCAGTCCACTTTAGGGTCTTGCCTTCATTTTGAGAATTGCTAGCATAAATTGAGTTAGAAACAACATTGATTCTGATTTTCTGCTCTCCGCCTTCTTTCTGTAAGTAAGTTTCATTTTCGATTGTAATCAAGTTACCAGTGATACTGGTTATTTTGTTGAGGTCATAAAATGCAGGAGGACCATCTGTAAGATCGTACGTATTGGGCCCGGGTGGGTCTCCGACGAAATTGAGATTCACAACATTCAATTGCAGTTCAGGAGGGTTNGAACTCCATAGTAGTGTGACNGTTGCGGAAACCTGTTGACCGTCTTCTAACCATCCAGAGTACATTCCCAATGGGATGTAGGCATCGAACTTTGTGAGCGTGTTTGGGTAGGGAGCATTTGCGATTATTACCTTTGTATCGCCATCATTTTTCATTAAAGTAGAGCCCGATATAACGCCAGTAATGTTGAATTCAGTTCCATTTTCTATGTCTGTAAGTGATTGGCTAGGATCGCTTGCGAGTTGGTTTAGCAAGTCCTCAGCCCCCAAGACGTCGCTGAGACCGGTCTGGGTGTTACCNCCGACATCAATACACCANNTGCCCTTTGAACTNGACCAAGATAATCTACCTGTGATTGATTTTGTTTGACCCTCTATTCCCGAAATATCTCCCGCATTTAGCAAGCAAACGGTCAATGTCCCATCATCTGATATCACATTGCCATCACTGATTTCNCCAACCAACTTAACCATGTTATCTGATGAGAAAGACCAGGATTGATAATTTGACCATCCGATTTCAGTAGGAATAGGTTCGTATCCAGGAACGATTCGCACCTCTGGTCCTTGTGCATGAATAGACCATCGTAGTTCTCTTTGTTCGTATTGAACAACTGCAGTAACCTCCACTTTTTGTCCTGATTCTAGCCATCGTTCAGGTGCTGAATGAATTACCATCCTCATTTGATGTTCGCTATTGCCATACTCAGGATGATCGCCTAGGTATAGTGCAGTAAATGTTGAATCAGGATTAACAGACTTTGATAGGTAGCCAGTCAGAGTGAATGTTTGTCCCAAGAAAGCCTCTGGGTTTGATGCGATTGTTGAAATTCCAATTTCCTTCGCNTCAGGAATATCGTCACTATCCCAAGATAGTGCTCCTCCACCAAGTGCTTGTAGCCATAATCTTCCTTCATATTCAATTACATCACCAGTTGCAGTAACCTTTGTTCCTAACATTGGAATATCTCCGTAACGATACCATCTCAATTCTGCAACACCGGTTTCATCTTCTATGATAATATCNACACGATTATCACCAGAGGAATAGGGATCTTCTACCCATGAAATTACAATGCCTTCAACAGATACAACCTCATTGTGATGCTCNACTAAATCTTCTATCAAGACGAGTTCAGGTTCGCGAACCATTGCNTAAGCATTCATGGCAGCAACCATTAGGACGGATAGTGCAAACATCACCCACAATCTCTGGCCCCGAAGTTCAGGACTATCATCGAGAAGTCGGTCTATTACTGCAGACACACCGCCTTTTTCTACCTCGGTTTTGTGTTTCTCAACATACTCACTGTGCTCAATTTTCCCGTCTAGATTAGCGTCATATGTTTCGAATACAGCATCAACATCCATTTCCATAGTTGCTTCGTCAACCAGTGCTTCTGTACTGTCCGGTTTTGAATCAACTTCGAGAGGGTCTGAACCTTCGCTCATGNCACCTCCAACCAATCTAATGTCATATCCCTTGCGCAGGGAAAGGACTTGATATTAGATGTGAGAGCCAGTACCATGAGGGACCGGGTAATACGTGATGAGATTCATCGCGACATATTCGTTCCAGCTCATATTGCGAAGCTCATCGATACAAGAGAATTCCAGCGACTGAGAAACATTCAGCAATTAGCGACTTGTCACTACGTTTTCCCTGCGGCTACTCACAACAGATTTTCACATAGTTTAGGAGCATACCACTTAGCCAGAGTTCTCTGTGAGCACCTAAGTGAGGTTCAACCAGGCATCATTTCTGATGATGATGCGGAACTCGTTTCAATAGCGGCAATGCTGCATGACATCGGTCATCCACCATTTTCACACCTTCTTGAAACAGACAAGGTCTTCGCTAATTTCCACGGACATGAGGATTGGGGCAAGATGGTACTAGAATCAAAAGAGACCGAAATTGGTCATGCCATTAGAGAAGTCCTTGGTGAGAAAAGGACTGGAAGATTATTCGCACTATACTCTGGAAAGTCAGAACATGAGGGAATCGAAATAGCCCCGTTTTTGAAAGAAATTGTTAGCAGCCAGCTAGACGTTGATAGAATGGATTACATGATAAGAGANCAAGCAAACTCAGGCGCACAGATTGGAGGTTTTGACTCGGCTAGAGTTATACGNGCNCTACGAGTTGGAGAAGATGGACACTTGTACGCTAAACAATGGGGTCTCCCTGCTATTGAGGCATACCTTGTCACAAGGTATCATCTGTACAATCAAGTCTACTTCCATAAGGTAAATCAGTTAACACAGGAATATCTGGTNAGAGTCCTNAGTCGAGCAAGAGAACTTGCAAATAAAGGGACATTGACATTGAGTGAGCCACTCCATAACATGTTGTGCAATGACAAGCTTACAGTCAGGCAATACGTCAGGATNACTGATGCAGACATTAACGGAGTTATGATGGATTGGGCTGATAACGAAGATCCAGTATTATCGGGTTATGCTCGCAGATTAGTATCCAGAAGAGATTATCACAAGTCAATTAGGATAGGNGAATTAACCGCAGAAATGAGTTCTGTTGTAATTCCAAAAATACTGCCAATTGTTAGGCAGGCAGGTTACACTGATGCTGATATTATCACAGCGTCAATTCGCAAAAAAGGATACATGCCATACAGCCAAGGCATAGTGCTCGAAGACGGAAGAGATGTTGTTGAGCANTCCCCTCTTATTCGAAGCCTTACTCTATCTTCTGANCAGGCTTTGATATTCATTCCCGAGGAAGTTAGAGATGAATGTGAACGTGTCGCACGCGAAGTGATTAAACCATCACAATCAAGACTACCTACCTTGTGAGAGTGTTTGCTCCGGACCTGTAGCTTAGTTGGTGGAGCACCCGGCTCATAACCGGGCGGTCGTGGGTTCAAGTCCCTCCGGGTCCACTAAACATCCTCGCTGTGCCTCGATGGTTTGAAGTGTCAAACAGTTTGGGACAACCATGAACCAACTCTTGAAGGATATGTTGAAACAGAAAGCAATCATTGTGAAGCAAGAAGTTGAACTTAGCAATGTTATGGTTGGCATCGACGCGGGAAACAAGTACTGTCTCTACGCTCCTGGCGGCGTCAAACTAGGTCAATCCGCAGAGGTTTCAGGAGGAGTAGGGGGCTTCCTGATGCGCAACATACTCAACAATGCTAGGTCGGCGACAGTGAAACTTTTTGGCAACAATGGAACAGAACTTGGCGAATTCAAGAAGCCATTGAGATGGATTTATGCTGAAATGGCTGCAACAATTTCTGGGGATGAGATTGGTAGAGCCAAAAGAACAACGATGATTGGAAGAAATTACTCAATTAGTGTCATGGGAGCACCCAAATTTACAATTTCAAGTAGTCTATTTCAGTGGAGAGATTTCAAGTTTGATGTAATGAAACAAGGAGTGCTAGTTGCAAGAATAATGAAGCGTTACGAAGGTGCGATGAAAATGATGTTCACTCAGGCAGACACCTTCACGATTGAATTCGTGGATGATAGTTTGACTCTTGAGGAGAGATATACTCTACTCGCAACTACTTTTTTGATTGATTATGATTGTTTTGAACAACGGTGATTTAAGCGACTTTTATGGCGATAATCGAACTAATTTTCACGAGTCCGAAATTGTGAGAATCTTCGCTTGANAGCGGGTCGGGATTATCTCCTTCGACAAATATTCCATCGTCTGTGACTCGCTTNACCCGCTTNANACAAGTGGTATCNGATTTGAATGGATGTGNAAATACGATAATATCGTTCCTAAATACATCCCCGCCTTTGTACTCCTTACATTCAATTGTGTCACCGTCTTTGTAGGACGGCCACATCGAATCACCTCTAATTNTTACATTCAAGAAGCTCTNATCCATGGTACTTCACGGCCTTTNACTGACCAGAACATGTAGTGTATGGCTTCGATAGCGTCCATTAGTTCCTGAGCGTGATCTGCAGAAACTTCAACCTTNCATGCGGAGCAAAGTTTTGCTGCATTCCAAAAAGTATCATGCAAATCAGGGTTTGCTTCTAGATGTTGAGGTTTGAAGAAATCAGTCCAGAGGACCAAAAGTTCGTCTTTGCACTTCTGTGCTTCTTCCTCTTTGATGGCTGCATATCGGCTCATGGTGTTAAGGTAGGTTGGTGTGCTGCATTCACTGCCATGATTTTCGGCTAGTGCAATCATTTTCTTTGTCATTGACTGTACTGCTTCACCAGCAATTCGGGCGCTTGCTGGGTCGTAAACACCACATGGTCCGTCACAATGAGCCTCTGCTTCAATAGTAAATTCGTCGTTCATAGAATCCCTCTTGTGGTCACACCACATGGCTGCCACATATCAAGATGTGCCCAGTATCAGAACTTGGCGACTTATACCATCATAATAGGGCAAGTTCCCAAAATGGTTATGAGGGTCTAGAAACTGGCGTGGGGTACAGGTGATACCATGAAGGCTCTAAGACGCTGCTTAGTCATACTCGCAGTATATTTCGCTAGCACCCTTGTAGTTGCAACACCAGCATCAGCACAACTCTCTGTACCAGCAGTAGATTTGCAATGCTTATCGCCAAATCCAAGTGGTGCTGTTGACGTACCTGTTTACCCAGGTGCTACTCTAACTGGATTTGCAAACTGTAAAGTTACAAACCCCAACTCCTACGTTGAGAGAATTCAAATCCAAGTAAACGCTGATGGATTAGTAGTAGCTGCTCCGGGTACAATTACACTGGCACCAAACGGTGAATCAGAATTCCAAACAACCGTTCGTGCTGATCAGAGGATGACAATGTCAGGACGCAACCTAGAAGTTACAGCAACTGTGGTAGAAGCAAATGGTGCTCCTCCACCCAATATTGCTGAATCAAAGGTTCAAATGATTATCAACATTCTACAATTTAGCCGACTACAGGTTGAAGCTACAGAACCGTTCTTGCAATTGTCTCCTAAGACAGACCACAATTTCGAATTCAAAGTTTACAACCAAGGCAATTGGGCTGACAAGTTCGTTGTTGGTGTTACTGAAGAGTCTAGAGACAAACTAGAAGAAAAAGGATTCCAGATATCCATTCCTCTAGTGTCTGTTGAAATTGAAGGAATGGCTGCGCCGCAAAAAGTGCGTGTCATGGTCAGAACTCCGAAGAATCAAGGATGGACAGACGAGTATCACACNCTTGAATTCCAAGCNGTATCTGAATTCTCATGCAGATATGAAATAAGCGGATGTAACTCGATGGCTCAGATGATCACTATCTACGTCCGTGGAGTCTACCTACCAGGCTTTGAACTGATTCCTTCGCTAGCAATGCTAGGTATGGCTGCAGCAGTCATTGCCCGTCGCGGCATGGATGATGACGATGATGATGAAGAGGCAGATTGGCGAGAGTCTGCTCCCGGTCTNTGACATAACAATCAGAACCAACNCATTTTGATGCCCAAGAAGGGGTTGACTTCATAACGTAGCACTGAGCGTGGTTTNTACGTACCAACNTATCGGGTGATTGTGATGAGTGGTCTTTTAGATAAAGCAAACAAAGCTGCAGAAGAGAAAGAAGAAACTACCACAGTAGACGCAGTAATCGAAACTGTAGTCGAAGATAAGGTGCCTTCTGGATTTGCGGCAGAAGGACATCAGACAGGCAACGGTCTAGATATTGACGCTCTTAAGTTCCAAATCGCAGCCGCCATTGGTTTCATTATCTCTATGGTTATTATTTTCTTTACAGACACAATTGTATTATTCGGTGATTTCACTGTTGATGATCTGTTTGTNCCGAGTGTAATCTTGTGGTGGCTTGTATTCAATGGCGATGACCTCAAAAAGCAAGAATTCGACACGAAGAAATTAGGAATAAGCNCTGGTGCTTTCTTGATTCTTACTGGTATGATTGCTGTTGTATCAATATTCAGTGGTTCCAGTACCGGAGTGACGATTGCTAACGTCGAATACGATGGAGATAACGACGAGGTTGACTTATCGTTTTACGGCCCTGAAGGAGCAGAATACACCATTGAAATACTGGTTGATGGAAATGTCGAGTATACTCACGATGCGAAAATAGCGATAGACAAGGGCAGCCATTCTGTGGATTTAGATGAATTTTGGAAAGGGAACTCAGAAGATATGAATGGAAAGGAGCTAATCGAGTATGAGATAAAGGTGACCTCCGGTGATAATGAGGATTCAATGACCTTCAACGATATCATGAACAGAGAAGTCGATACTGCTTTCATAAAGGTAGCCGAAGAATACGACATAGTGAACGGTCCCAATGATGAGGGCAACAAAAAAGAATACAAAGGAATCTACGTAGAGATGATTGTAGGGCTTGGAAATCCAAGTGCTGAATTTGACTTCGACGATGGTATATTCACTGGCAAGACTCCTCAACCGATTGAGTCTGATTGGGACGCAACAATAAGAGTGTTAGGCGGCCAGACCCATACTTACGAAATTTCGGCTGATGAGGGTATTGCAAACGGTTACGGGGATTTCAATTTTAACTGGGTATCTCTGCATACTGGTGGTGGATATCTTGACAAGGATGANTTCTATGTGGATGATGGTTGTTACACTTTTGAGATAACAATTGAGAATGAGCATGGTGGGACTTTGGTTTCTAGAGATTCTCAGATACGTTTCTACTGGGATTCAAACAGTGATGACTGGGATACAAGCAACGACAAAGCTGCTGAAGCGTGCTGAAGTCTGTAGTTTTGCATCACTTAACACAAAACAATCGTTTAAACCATGATTGTAGAGATTGNTATTCATGGTAGAATGGTCAATTGGTGCGTTAAACACAGGGTATGCGCCACCCCCACCGAAAAGCAAGCGTCAGAAAATCTCCACTAGCACCTCAGTAATTTCAGGAAATGCTGGAGGTCAAACGAGCGCAAGAAACGATGGTAAAGTCCGCAAGATTGTAGATGGAAAAGTAGTCTACTTGCGTGTCAGAAAAGTAGTTCGCACTTGATGCTNTTACTCGATTTTACCAGTTTCNTCGTCATCAAGATCAATCGTGTATTTACTANNTACTTCTTTTTCCGCTTCTCTTGCCTTGGCCCCTCTAAGAACAAGAGCGCCAATCGCCAATGCGGCCACAATACCGAAGATTATCGGTAAAACCAAACTTGCCGCAGCCTCATCTTCCTCACTCCATGTAACTGAGTTTGTTTCTGCACTTTCATTACCCACGACATCAAATCCTTCAAATTGATATGGAACGAATATTGAGCATTCCAATACTAAATCCCCTTCACTAGCCGAATCCCAGTTCATTGGGATTTCGGCTGTTTCTCCTGCCTCTATGGTGTGCTCGAAGTTTGACAGACCGACGTTAGCAGCCTCTCCTTCAGTTGTGCAGTCGAAAAAGATAGATGCGTCTACACTACCGCTGTTGGTAACAGTTGCCATAACNCCTAACCTATTGTTTATGTAACTCTCATCTGANCTTTCCTCCAATGAATCAAAATTTAGTTTGGGTAGAGGTAGTTCAACATCGAAGTGATTGACCTTTGGTAAATCGCTTATTGTTTGTTCGTATTCACCCCATTGAGTTACTAATACAACCATACCACTAGCACTCTCTTCATGAATAACACCGTTGCCGTCTTGCCACCTAACCATTCGATCTCTCTCATCTGCTGCAATTTCAATCGTATTATCCCCTTGTTTTGTGGGGTCGAATGTGCTGTTGTCACTCAAAGGAGAAGTACTTATTGAATCATACCCGAGGTCATATCCATAAAATACGACATATCCGTTTTGGACACCGATTGTTCTTGTTGTGAGGATATTAACCCAGTTATCGGTTAAATCTCCTGTTCCTGTACTATTAGTCCAGGTTATACTAGCATCATCCCACAAGATGATGTCCTCATCGCTTATACCGCCATTTAGGACAGAGTCTTTCACGGTAATAGATGAATATACTTCNATAGGCCCAGTACTAGCCATANTTGCACCATCTAATGTGCATGTTCCATGGCAGGTTATACCAGCCCCAAATATTGNACCAGTTACGATTAGGGTACCATGAATTTCTAGACTCCAGGCATTATTTCTGTCAGGTATAACAAGTGACGTGCCATTCCCAGATAGTTGGTCTGCACTAAGCATTACAGGAGAATTCATTTGGGGTGACAAAGTAATAGATTTAATCGATGAAATTTGGAATGGATTTGTAGTAATATTAACCGAAATGTTAGNCACATCTAAGCTACCATTCCAATCAAACTGAGAGCCGACAAAATCTTCTGTTGTTTGATTGTTGATTTCTATGTCGATTCCGTACAAAATCTCCTCGGCAAAGTTAATCCTCAACACACCAGATTCACCAATATAATCGACTGGAGTGATAACTGATGCAGTGCCTGCTAAATTTAGCACAGGGTCTGCTACTGCGTTCATCTGACCAGACACTAACATTGTACCCCCTTCTTCAACAACTATTGCTGTGTTTTCTTCAATTTCGTATGAACCAGACACTGTCCAAGTTGCTCCGCTNTTAACAGTGTAATCTCCAGAAAAGGTACCTGATGTATCATCATCAGTCTCCGTCGTTATTTCAGTTGCATAGGCAGATGGCAGGCTAGCAATGATGACTACAAACATCANTAATGCTTTTCGCATGTAATGCCCACATCCGAACTGGCAAATGAAACATACGCCACTTCACTTCATCAATATGGCACATCTTTCCAACCTATTTTGTACCCGATTAGGTTGAAAGACCGGTGTAGGATAGGAGTTATGACAATTAGCAAAATCATTGGAATCAGNAAATCTCTCGACCCGTGAGCAGAATTGGTCAGGAATATTTGTCCGAAAACAAATACAGAAATCGCAAATGGCAATGTGTCTAAGAGCGGAGCCTTGCTTGATACATCACCTTCTCTCTTCATACCCTTTCTTCTCTTGAAGTACGACCCAGTCGAGTCACCAATTAGGCTTGTAAATCCAAGAAAACAGCCTACTAAAAATGCGCTGGTAGCCCAGCCACTAGCTGCTTCTGTTGGTGATATGAATACCCAATTCTCTGGAACCATTGTCATTAGGTAGCAAAGCAGNCCGCTGGTNACTGAGCCNCCAATCAAACCATTCCAAGTTTTCCCATCTCCAAGCAATCTNTTNCCATCTTTGTGAATTCTTCCTCCGTCTATCGGCCAAGGTCCGTATCCTGTTTTAGGTAACCATTTACCCCACATCATTGCAAACGTGTTTACCAAGAAACCCGGTAAGTAAATCCACAACGTGAACAACATCATCTCAAAGAGATTGAATTCTTCCATAATATCACGGTGTACTACTAGGCCTTTGAACTCAGTGGCTAGTATTCTCTCGCGATGGGCTTATGAGCCTCTCAACAATGGAGGCGTCATGGCAGGAATGTCTGTATTGGTTGTCGGAGGCGGTGGTAGAGAACATGCCTTATGCATTGGATTAGCNAAAAGCGAATCCGTAACAGAAATACACTGCGCTCCCGGCAATGNTGGTACAGTTGAAATTGCAACCAACCACTCTTTTAGCGAAGTGTCTGATCTTGTTAATCTTGCATTTCAGTTACAGGTAGACTTTGTTGTTGTAGGTCCTGAAGCACCCCTCTGCGAGGGTTTAGCCGATAGGCTATCAAAGATGGATATTCCTTGCTTCGGACCTGTTGCTGCTTTGGCCAAGTTAGAGGGTAGCAAATTGCACGCTAAAACAATCATGAAAGAGAATGATGTTCCGACTGCAGATTATCACGTTCTTGACAAAAATAGCGACATTGATGCGGCTTTAGATGACTTTTCCTCCAACCCATGGGTCATTAAAAGAGACGTGCTTGCTGGNGGTAAAGGAGTGGTTGTAACCTCTGATAGAAATGAAGCCGTGGAGTTTATTCAAGAATCGATAAAATCGGATGACAAAGTCTTGCTGGAGGGGTTTTTACCGGGTGAGGAAGCGAGTGTTTTGGTTATAATGGACAAGAGCGGTTATGTTTGTTTGCCTGCGAGTCAAGACCACAAAAGAGANTTTGAAGGTGATAAAGGTAGAAACACCGGTGGAATGGGTGCTTACGCTCCGGCTCCTATTTACACAGACGATGTCAAATCAAAAACAATCGAGCGCATCGTAGAACCTATGCACAAAGCCCTCTCAAGTCAAAAAGTGCCCTACAGAGGTGTTCTTTACGTCGGATTGATGATTGATGAAAAAAATGACCCTTATGTTGTGGAGTTTAACGTAAGATTTGGGGACCCAGAATGCCAAATAACACTCCCATTGATAAAAACAGATTTGGGTCTCCTTTTGAGTTCGGCTGCAAATGATAAACTCGGAGATATTNAACCTGAGTTTTCGGACAAGACCGCTATGACAGTAGTTCTTGCAGCAGAAAACTATCCAGGTGCTGTAGAAAAAGGTCGAATCATCAAAAATGTACCTAAATCTAGTGCTGATTCATGGGTTAATCATGCNGGTACAAAGCTTGATGGAGATTTGTTATTATCAAACGGGGGAAGGGTTCTTTCCTGCACTGGTTTGGGNGACAATCTAGCAGANGCCTCAGGGAAGGCTTACGCCCTAATTGAGCAAATTGAGTTAGCCGGCTCTCGATACAGACGTGATATTGGCCATAAGGCATTGTGAACCTGCAACAAAAAAATGTCACGCAGTATCCCGTTTTCGGTACTGTAATTTTGTAGGNCAAATAAATGCCAATAGGTAACGCATAAAAAGGGGTCATTGGTGGCGGCAATGCTACAGCCTTTAGGCTGCACCTAGAAAACTAGAGGGAAACACAATGTCGAATGAAAACGACGGAAAAATTGGAACACAAAATGCGTTGCTTGGGATGCTAGTTGCACCCCTTGCAATTTTGCTTGCGTTCCTAGGAAATGCTGGCCTTGATCTCGGTCTTGGCCTTGATAAAGATGGAATTGAACCGTTTGCTGCAATAGCGATTGCCGCAGCACTCGGAATGGCGCCTCGTGTCATGAACCAAAATAATCTAATTCAACACAGCACTCTTGTTTCCCTCGTCGTGCTTGTTGTATCGCTGGTTCTATCCGAAGGTGTTGCGATGTACACGGGTTCGAACTTCCTTGGATTGATGTTCTTCATAGTGATGTTTGGTGGATACATACTGGATTCAAGTGGAAGACATGAATGGAATGTAGTNCTGATTTTNAGCTTTGTAGGAATATGGGCTTCAATGGTTGCTGCTGGCAACTTTGCCGACACCCAAACCAAGGAATTTGCTCTTGACGGACAAACCTACATTAGAACTGCAGCATGGCAGGAGGCGATTGGATTTGTCTTTTTCAACACCCTTGCAGTCTTCGTTATACTTGGATTACTTGCAGCTGTCCTCCTGAGAGGAATTACCACACCCGCCACAGACAAGGGCTGGTTCGGATACATCAAGCCTCACGATGGTGGATGGAATAAATCGACTCTACCTCTGCAAATAGCCTTGCTTGTGTGGGCTGCAACTCACGCAGCAATTATGGTCTATTTCCACACCTTGGGAGATCTTGACATCCTAGCAATTTGGTCAGAAGAAGGATACCACGGATATATCGGTTTCTGGCCGGCCGCACTGACCGGTTTAGTAGCTTTGATGTGTGCATGGATGTGTGCAGAGCGATGGTTCACAAGGGCCTTATTCATCGGTTCGATGTGGGCGCTTTACATTGTGTCCTCGCTCTATGAGTCCGGTCACTGGTCAAACACTAACCTAGAGGGTAACTGGGCAGTATGGATATGGTTTGGTATAACCTTCTTCATTGGGGTTCTNATTTACTGGTTTGCGACACATGAAGATTATGGTGGCTGGATGAACAGAGAACTCCACGAGCCAAGTCAGGCTAGAGTATTCTGGTCCAATCATTGGGCAGGAATTATGACATTTATGGCCTTCTTGGTTGCTATTGCCATCAGAATCCAGTGGTATTTCGTACCATCAATGAACTCATCTGGTCTAGAGTCCTGGGACTTGACCGGTGGTTCTGACCCATGGTACATGAAGCGTGTTGTCGACTATGTTGTTGCTGAAAACGCGCACTTGATATTTGACGCAGACAGAAACTATCCAGTCGGCGGAATCAATCCTCGACCTCCACTGTTTTCATGGTCGATGGCACTGGTAGCAATGCTACTCAGTAACTTGGGNATGTCATCTGAAGAGTCGGTTTGGTTCGCTATGCTAGCACTTCCAGCAATCTTTGGAGCACTAATCGTCTTCCCNATGGCTGGCATTGCCAAGGATAATTTCGGAAAGGGAGCAGGAGTAATCGCTGCGTGNCTAATCGCTTTCATGCCAACACACGTTCAGAAATCCACTTGGGCTATGGCTGACCACGATTCTTTCGCCTTGTTGTTCCTTACAGCCGCTTTCATGTTCTACTTGCGAGCGGTNAAAGCAGGCGGTGATGAGAGACTNTCNCGNTANACAAATGCNTCACCNGCAGGTATATTCACAGCCATGGCCGAAGTTTTCAAGCAACGAAGGAAAGCTTCAGCAAATGCTATCGCAGCAGGTGTGTGCTTCAGCATAGTTGCTCTAGGCTGGAAAGGTTTCGTTTACGGTCCAGCGATTATATTCCTTGCNTACTTCGTACAAGTNGCNATGAACATGTTTAGAAGAAAGGACAGNACAATACTTTCGTCCCTAAATNTGATGATGCTNGGNACTATCTTCATNATGATTTTACCATTCTATGCACACCCACAANTAGATTTGGTACTAAATTCAACNGGGCTTACTCCANTGCTATTCATTACGCTGTTCACAGTAGCAATAGCATGGATCACTACCGGTTTCCGTGACAAGCCATGGCTACTCGTGCTTGGATCATTATTTACCGGAGGCATTGCCTTCGGATTAGTATTGTACATACTACAGATTACAGACCAATCCAACGCTTGGGATATCCTTACAACTGGNTCNGGTTACTTTACTAAGAACAAGATTTTCGGAACAATTGCAGAAGCAAGCGCACCAAGTCGTGGCCANTTGTTTGCATCCTACGGACCTATTGTTTTCGTTCTCGCAATTGTCATGGGTATAATTGCGCTATGGGATGGAATTGTCAAGAAGAGTCAAACAAAATTGGTTCTCGGTATGTGGGTAATTGTTGCTGCATATATGGCATGGTCCGCTGGCAGATTCTTGTTCAACGCAGCACCGGCAATGGCTGTTATGGGTTCTTGGGGAATTGTAACNCTGTGGAAGGCCAGTGGAGCTGGCAACATGGCTCGNTCGTGGAGACGAATGGGAATTAGAACGCCAGGNGAGAGAATNAGCAACGCTCGCAAGGCTGTCTGGAAAACACCGCAGTTCTCAGCAATTGGGTTGGTATTAATCATGCTNATTAGCCAACATGCTGCATACGGTATTGACGCAGCTATGCCATCATCCTCTCGCCACGAAGCAGAAATGGACGAGACGATTTACAACATTGCACCTGATATCCTNAGATGGGANGACTTCGGNTTCTCTCTNCTAGACGGCTCTGATTACGATGAAAACTCTAGGTGGTACNTAGGTTCCTTTGGTTCCGGATACAACGACCGTGGTTGGAACCTAGCATATGACTGGCTGTCTCAACAAGATACCGATGAGACNTTTTCACACCGACCNGCTTTCGTATCNTGGTGGGATTATGGTTTCCAAGCTTTGGAAACAGGNGACCACCCCTCGGTTTCCGATAACTTCCAGTCTGGAATACCNGCAACTGGAAATATGCTTCTAGCCAGAAGCCAGGAAGACTTGGTCGCCATGTTCATGTGGAGGCTCTCTGAAGCAGACCTTGCATACAATGAAGCAAGAACAGGCGACAGAGTGCATACTAGTTCCTTCTTGTCTACACTTAGCGCCAACGGACTCAGCGACGACCAAAAGGCAGAGTTTGTGAAGATTCAAACAAATCTTGACTCCGATGACGTCGTAGATAGATCATTCAAGGTAACCGAAGTTAATGGTGATGTTGTCCTGGCAGAAGGACGATTAATCGAGGACGGATTGTTTGGTAAAGATCAGAACATTTACTACAAGGTCTACGAAGATGGTGTGCTAATACCCTGTCCATCGGACAAAGATTGTGTNGGAGATTATGCATTTACCACCTACACTGAGGCAAAAGACGTTATGACGAACAATGTCCGCAGCATCTCAGAAACCGNAGAAAACACAACACACTACATATTCGGTGANTATTGGTATACCAAAGATCTTGTTGATGAATTTGATTCGGTAAGTACATCAATTCACCGCAAGAATGCAGGTATTGCTTTAGTTACACAACTACTAACTAACNCTCTAGAGCCAGAGGAACTCCACAATCTGTATACTGACATGTCAAACAACGCAGTTTACAGCGTGCAAGATTACAATGGGGCTCCGGGTGAGACGATTACCAGAGACCACGAGATAAGGTACTTCGCCGTGGANAACAGACTNTATCCACGTGCGGGANTGTANAGTTCNGAATATAGTGGAGGNAGTCCAACTGGAATTTTCGG
The DNA here is from genome assembly GCA_002720115.1 of Methanobacteriota archaeon. Taxonomy (GTDB): domain Archaea; phylum Thermoplasmatota; class Poseidoniia; order Poseidoniales; family Poseidoniaceae; genus MGIIa-K1. Next base: position 53,035 of record PBGS01000020.1, on the reverse strand, counting down.
TGCTCCTACGATTCTATCTGGTCAGGATTTCGACACCTTCATGAGCGAGGTATACATGACCACNCGTGGTCAATTCACNGACGAAATGACACGTGAAGAGTTTGATGANGAGATGCGCAAGGATGCNTTGAACCAACAATCTGGTGCAACCTTCGANCCGCTNAGTCTNATAGATGTTAGAATCGATCATACACCAGCGTTCTTCGATACTATGCTTGCTCGGACTTATGTTGGATACGGTGCTTCAACCCTCGGATTTGCGACAACAGAGCAGCCAGGTCAGCATTTCGGACAATCAGGAACTCCTAACTCTATCATGACAAACGCTCTTCCATTGCCTGGCGCTATGATGAACCATTTCGTTATAGCGAACTGGTATAACGCAGAAGACAATGATTCTTTGCTAGGTCAAGCGAACACTCTTGTCAAGATTTTGAAGTACTACCCCGGAGTTGAAGTCGGCGGAACTGTTACTATGGCTGATAATGGGCAACCATTGCCAAACGTAAGAATTCTNATTGAGAGAGATGCCTTCTCCGGAGAAGATGAAACAGATCTCGATAGTGACACCTATTGGATACCGATTGGTTACACAGACGCNGATGAAAATGGCNAATGGTCNTACACNGTCCCNGCTGGAAAAATCAGAGTCTCTGCCTACGCAGGTGAGTTTGATGACACAGAGGCAAAAGATACTATTCAAACAGGAGATTATGCTGGTGGTCTAGGAGACCTTACTGTGGACACCAACGACAACCGTGAAACCAACATACTGACCGCGCTTCTTGGCAAGGTTGCAAACATGTCATGGATGGGAGAAAGAACCCANAACATCACTGGTGCACACGCTGATAACGAGATTGCGTTTGATGATAATTTCAATATNGAGGTTGATTCCAGNGGCGTNTCTGGTGTAGTNACTTGGACAGGACATGAATCATTCGAAGGAGATGCTTTGGATGGAATGGATTTCATTCTAAGGAATATCTGGAGTATGACCGGTAATTACACTGTTACCACGACAAGTGGTTCATTCACTACAGACCCAGGGGATACTAGGATAGTTCAGGGAACTGGTGAAGTAGTGTTTACTGAAAATGGGACATTTGATACACAAGGTAACACTGGNATAGTCTATGGATTCACTGGTAATTTCACCAGATCGATTATGGACGGTCGCTCCTACACTGCTAACGCCACATTTACAGGTGCTGGTACGATAGTTGCAAACTGGATTGATTACGAGGCTCCTGCATGTGACGAAGAGGAACTTGACGGCGAAACAATACAAGAGTTACCTAGTTACGAGGAAGTAACAGATACAGGTACTGAAAACAAGACACACACAGCTTGCTTGATGGATGAAGATGACACATACCTGTTTGAGGGAACTATTTCAGCAAACGGTAGATTGACAGCAGATGGAGAAGTAATCGCTGTAAAACAACTGGATGGGGAAACNTACGAAGGCACCGGTGTCTACGAGGGAATAGGCTCTGCAAACGGTACTGGCTTGTTTATCGGAGAAGGAACGTTCTCAGGTCCAATGGTGGCACCTGGCTCATTCTACAAGACTGGTTTAATGCCAGGAACATACAACATGATCGCTGTTATGGAGAATGGCAGAGAAATACTTCTTCCATCACCAGTGGAAGTAACTCTTGAACCAACAACAGGTATCGAAATGAAGATGCCTGGTTCTATATTCGAAGACACTCTATATTCTGATTACTTCACTAATGGGGACCAAACTCCGTTAACTAACACAACCATAGAATTGGTTGATTTCGACTTACCTGAAGGAACATCTCCNGTTTTGATACAGACCGATAGNGAAGGAAANTTCAGTTATGGNCCNATAGCGGAAGGATTCTANCAATGGCGAGTTGATTTGGATAATGATGGATGGTATGAGGTTGAAGAAAACTTCACAGTCGGNTCAGACTCACAAAATGTGTCCTTGGGAATACGAGTGCCGACTAAGAGAGACGTCGTCATAAACTTAGATGATGGTGGNTCTGGNATGGATATGACAAATAGAACTCTAACTTTCACCAAAGTTGGAACTAATAGTTTAATTCCAGAAGTGGTTGAATCAACATCAGATGAAAACGGTGTAGTTCACACAGAGATTTTCATGGGAGAATGGATAATCTCTGATGAAAACAACGAAAGTTATGTTCTNTGGCATGAAGTTGATGTCACAGATTCAGACATAGAACTCAATCTGAGTTACGCAGTCAGTGCATGGGTNAACGGAACNGTTTGGGTAATNCCTGAATACGAAGAGCTCTTAGAAGANCCNCAGTTCAATAATTTGTCAGATATTCCTGTTGAATTAAGGAATCCAGCAACAAGCCCGAGTAATCAGCCAGTANGCGTACAGGCGCGGTCAGGCAATATTATTCTGGAGACTGAAACTGGTGATGATGACGGTACATACTCGTTTAGACTGCCAGTCGGTACAGAGTTCCANATAACAGTCGACACGTTTGANGGATTAACAGACAATATATTGTCTGGAGGCCTCCTTGTGACAGACGCAGGACAAATCACAGACACAGATATTTTCTTGACGAAAGCCAACATCCTACAAGGTACGGTGTGGTTAAGAGATACACCAGTCAACAACACGGGNGTAGCTTGGGCAGATGGAATAATTGGTGCTATTGGTGCAGAAGTGATTGCGGTTGACTCAACNGGTTTGGAGTGGAGAGACTCNATAGATTCTGCTGGAAACTTCTTACTACACCTAACCGAAGATAACTACACGGTTTCTGTATCAAATTCAGATATGAATGTTGAGTCAGTGGTTGTCTCAAATAGCAACGAGACAAACAGAGTCGAACTCGTNNCTGACCCNGCAAANATTTCAGTCACGTTTAGAGTATTCCTAGACCTTAACGACGACGGTGTCTGGGAGAATGGAACAGCAATAACTCCAACATTCAACATCACATCAATCAGCAATTATGGCTTAGATGTAGAAGTAACTGAAGANATGTATGACCCAATCACAGGTGAATTGGTTGTCGAACTATCAATTGGAAATTACATAATCACAATGTTAGAGGACGACCCAAGAGATGAGAACGCCAGTGACTATCGCAAATATTCTACAGGTCTTCCTTCCATCGACATTGGTCTAACTGACCTTGATGATGCAGTGGACATTGTGATATCTCCAGAATACCTTGTTTCAGGCACGGTAACAATGGAGAGTGGTTTCCCGCTTGAAAACTCAACAGTATGGTTAAGNAATGAAGCNGGAGATGATTTCTACCCACTCGCAACTGACTCGAACGGAACATTTGCAGAGTATGTACCCCACGGACAATGGTTCATGGAAGTTTCAGAGTACTTGTCTGACAGTAACGAGACAGAAATCTTCAGAGATGTCTTGATTCTGGATGATGCTGTAACCGATATTAATATCAAAACGAAGACTGCAATGAATGTAACAATGCAANTGAGAGAGGGTCTCACAGAAGTAAACATCACCGCAACTAGAATCACAGCCGTCAGTCAAGATGGCTTGGGTAACGTCAGCCTAGGTCCATCTGANAANGGGGGTATGATATCNGAGGTTTTGATGCCCGGAAATTGGACATTGATGCTNAACAGAACCGAAAACCTAGAGAAATGGACTCTCGAACAAGGAATCTATAACTCAATAGGTAACGTTTCAGCAAACAACTGGGACGTTGGTGTCGTAACTGTAGACAAATCAGTCCTGATTGGTGGTAAGATNTTCTGGGATTTGGATGAGAATGACCTTCCGTCTTCCGCAGAGGGTATTGTCGGTGTTAACGTATCGATTACGACTGACGGTGGATTTNATGAAGAGGTAATAACCGACGAAGAAGGAACTTGGAAACTATTCGTACCGATTAGAGATAACTACACAGTAGTTGCCCAAAAGGTAGGATTTGCTACTGTTACTTACGAGGAGGATAACAACACCTTCTACACCGTTAACGACACTCACGAGAGTAGAGATTTCGAGATGAGCGCTGGTCTGGTTTCAGTATCTGGTAACGTAACGGATGTATTAGGTGTAAGTTCAAGACTAGATGGGGCCTCAATCATGCTNTATCCTGCTAGTGGAATCGTTCGTGATCCGATTGCNATCACATCGGTATCTTATGCTAANGACACACTGTCATGGGATGCCAATATTGAACCTGGAAATTGGATAGTTGTCGTTGAAGGGACAGACTCTGACGAAAACGGAGGAGGAATCGCAATTGGTTTACTAGAGGCCGTTGTTCAAGATGGTGCGTCTATTGATTTAGTCATGGCGAAAGGAGGAAGGATTGGTCTCACAACCTCATGGTTAACCTTCGACAGTCAACCATTCCATGCTGGAGATGTTGCAGAAGAAGTGACGGTAGAACTCGATCTCGGTGACGGGATAAGCTGGGAAATGCCGTTTGATTCCGAGGGTGCCTTGGGCATGGTATTACCTGCAGGAACAGTCGCACTTGACAGCGAGTTTGAAACAATTCAACACGATTTGAATCTCACGATGGATTACACTTCAGGTCTATCTCTCGATGTTATTCAGGATACTGCAGAAGATCGACTGATGGAATTCACTCGACGTGTCAATTCAGACCTTGTCATAGAGATAATTTCTGTTGATAATACAACAGCGGACTACAATATCGATGACCTGACAGAATTGACAGCAATCGAAGACGATGATGGTTACAAGATTATCACAATGAAACTGAGCCTTACGTATGAGGGAACTGAAATCTCAGACCAGTTCACTGCATCTGGTGGGACAGGAGTTACTCAGGATGCTGAATTCTGGACAATTGAGTATCTTAATTCGAGTAGCGGCGACGACGATGATTGGGTTGAAGCAATGGATGTTTCCATGGGCGTAGGCGCAAANAATTCTGATGAAAATCAGGTTTTGTCGAGAATAATTGATGTCAGAGTAAAACTACCGCTTCAGAATCAATCACAGACCTATGATGATGGCCATGCAATAAACATGAGATTTACCGCTGATGGTGGAGCGAACGAAGCAAGTGTTCGCGTTAACATCCCACAGCAATACAATATCTCACTCGTAGATGCACCTGAATCAATAGGAGTTGGAATCGGTGATGAAACCTTAGTCACACTTCGCATAATAAACGATGGAAACGGTGATGACACCGTAAGAGTAGAGTCGAGTTTGGATGACTGCGAAGGATGGTCTGTTACACCGCCTGTGTCCAATGTCACAGTTGCAGCAAATAGTGAAAGAAGCCAATCCTTCACTATCTACGCTCCGGCAGANGCTAGTTCGGAGGATACATGTGATGTAGACTTTGAAGCAGAAAGCGAAGGAGATTTCGATACCCAGTCTCAATCCACCGAAGCAAAAATATCTGNTGCTAGACTAGTGATCTTAGAAGGATCAGTTGAACCTTCAAACGCTAATGCAAAGGCTAATGCAGACGGGACCTTCAGAATTCCAATTGAAAACCGAGGATTCTTAACAGCTGAAAGTGTTATTGTTTCACTACAGGCTGATGAACTAGGTGACACCGATTACGAACTTGAGCAAGACACAATTACAGTACCTGCTAATGGAATTGCGTATGCGTCATTCCCATACTCAGGACTACCACCTGGAGATGCTAGGTTAAAGGTAAGTATAGACGTGATAGACACCCAAACTCATGAAGATAGTGATACTAGTGCTATCATCACAATCAAGTTCTCTAACATGGCAGACGAAGACGGAGAATCTGATTGGTTAGTAGTTGTAATCGTTGTGCTTACTGGATTGGTATTGTATGGTGGGTACAAGACTGCTAAGAGAGGCTCATCTGGTNGTTTCTGAAATTGAAATTAAATTGGCTNAAGACATATCTTCAAGCCATGAAGCGATAAGCGTNTGCTATGTGGGACGAGAGTGAACTCAATAATGTAGAGTTTATTCCTGAGCCTTCAGACTACCGAATTGTTTCGGCTGCGGATACTGCAACTGTAGGTCACCAAGAGGGTTGGCGTAGTGAAGTATTGGGCTGGGCACCAACGCCNGTGCCCGTTATTTCACGGCCAAGAAGGACACGCCANAAGGTAATCAACATTGGAATTTTTCTAATATTGATTCTAATTTTTTGGGCAATTTGGAGAAGCCAACTATTGTTTATCGAGATTCCACCACCAAAATCTGAGTGGGCATTTGAGGATTCAGGAGTCAGAGAACTTCAATCGTTGGGTTACACTGGTGAGGGCGTCAACGTATGTATGGTAGATACTGGTATNGACAACACACATCCCGATTTAGATAACATCAACTTGGTATACAAGGATTTCATTGATGGCTCTGTCAAACCAATCGACCGGGGAGCATTAGCCCATGGNACAATGATGGCTGGNATTTTAGTCTCGGACGGGTACTTAGAAGGAGTGGCGCCAAACGTNAAGCTTGGAATGGCTGCAGCGTTGGATGATGATGGCGAGGGTGGTAATAGTGGCGACCAAAACGTTGTTTCAAGTGCAATTGAGTGGTGCTGGAGGACGTTTGGTGCTGATGTAATATCACTGTCACTGGGAGGNGAAACAGACCTAAATGCCACGCGTGACGGACCGACAGTAAATGCAGTAAAGTTGGCACTTGCAAACGGGGTGTATGTAGTTGCAGCTNCAGGAAACGATGGTGGTGCACAGGATGATGGTAGAGTTTCAACTCCTTCCAATGTAAACGAAGTTATCTCCGTGGGAGCATTGGATGAGGACGGTCAAATTTGGGATGGCTCTTCTCTTGGCGCCATCACTGACGAAGATGGCAATCAGCGTGCAGATCCACATATGAAACCAGAAATCTCCGCTCCAGGAGTATCCATAGTATCCACAGCATACNATGAGGAATATTACTCTTCGACAGGAACTAGCGATGCTACNGTATTTATNGCTGGAATATTAGCACTAATACTAGAAGCAGAACCTCAATTGAAAAATCCAAGTCTGGAGTGTATTCTCGAGGTGAAAACATCTCTAATGAATTCAGCCGTGCCACTAGACGCAGATGTTGGCCATCATCCTCGNTGGGGTTATGGAGCGGTTGACGGCGAAGCCTGGCTANATGAGTTGCGCTCATCTTACGCCTGTGGGTTGTGAATTGGAATACAGCATACCGTTTAACGTNTAATTAGAAATGATATAAAATGCTCTANATGATATTATGATATATTTTTNAAGTNGAAAAATATGATATTATTTATNAAATTTGATACTTATTGNCTGAAATGTTTCCCAATGTGTTAAGNCGGTTCTGTGCTTGGGAGGTGTGTTGAGGGTGTGTTATGTCATTAAACGTCCAAAAAAGTAAGAGTTTAGGATTAGTTAGTTTATTCCTNCTGTCATTGTTCGTGACGATGGTAACGACTGTTCCATCGGTNACNGCTGTGAATGAAACGTCTTCCGGTACTATCACCGGAACAGAGACATGGACAGGTGTNATGAACTTAGACGGTGATCTTCTTGTTGCTGGTGGTGCTAAACTGATAATAAACGCGGGTACNACAATTAACNTACCTGCTGACAAAAATATTCGAATAGAGGGCTCGATATGCGCAGGAGATACATCCTGCGGGGCATCGCAAGCAAGCACAGGGTCTCCAATACGGTTCATTTGGGCGACTCCGGGAGCACCAGCTCCAAATCAAACAGGACGATGTTATGTGACCGGTGTTTTCAATCCAGACATGGCCTGTGGCTCTGGAATATATTTGGCTTCAACCATCGACCAGTCGCTGACAAAAATGAACCATGTCACCCTAGATGGGGCATACGGGATACCTGTAGACATAGACGGGCAAGGGACCATAAAATACGCAGCCTTAGTGTTTGACGGAGCAAGTCTGAGTGTTACAAACCCCTCATTTAGAGACATCAACACCACTAACGTATTGGCATTTAATGGAGCATCGCCTACCCTCGATGGTGGTACTTTCGAGGTAGGTGTTGACGAGCAGGGATATCACGGGGCAGCAATTCAAGCATATGGTGCTGGAGCAGGTTTGGTAGTAATGCAGATTCTAAACTCNGCATTTACAGGAGAAGAAACTGACTGCGGTACTCAAGGCGGTGGTCGCTCTGCAATTTATCTTGAAAATTCCTTCGTACGAATGGACACNGTGTCAATAACAGATAACTCNTATGGCGCATTCNTGCGCTCGAGCAGTGGATACTTGACTAACTCAACAGTAACCACAAAGTGTAATGCAATCGANACTAACTCTCACCTNGTAACCAACGGACAAACACACACGTTNGTNATTTCAGATAACACAATNNCACCNACNGATGGGGCNGGAATAACAGCATATGATGGGGCAATTGTTGTCGCTGAAAGGAATACAATTTCTGGCTCTGCAGAAGGTTCTGGTTTTGGAATAAGGTCCTCATTCGTAANAGCCAATAACAANGTTATCGGTCCTATCGGAGGATGGAATGGCTTGTGGGTNTANGGTGAATCAGATGTGTCNGCTGNAAACAATACCATACTTAACACTGCAAAAGAGCCNGTACTGATTGGTGAGTATCACCATAAAGACCAGGGGTGGAACGTACCAGCCCCAACAAAAGCTAGAATTTACTTTGCAAACAATATTGTCCAAAACAATACTGGCACATGCAACTCNCCCGAAATGTATGGAGGAGATTTCCCCTGCCCTGCATTCCACGTTTACATGTCCTCTGCGACCTTCATCGACAACACAGTAACCAACAACATCGGTGACGGCTTTAGGATCAAAGGTGGAATCGTAAACGCTCAGGGTAATGACATAGATGTTGGAGGATTCGCTGCTAATATTTCTTTGTATGACGATAATTATGGCAAGAAATACGGGTCCATTGGATACTTCTCTGAGAATACATACAATAACGCATCTCAAATTTACAACGTTACAGAATCGAGAGTAGCAGTACANAGTGAGTTTATGCCTGACCCGGGTGGAAACGAAATGTACCCTGTGATGTTGTCATGGTTAGGTTCAGAATGCCCATGGAATACNGATGAATGCATACAAGTTCCTCCAACAGCAGAATGGGCACCAAGATTTATGCCGTTGGCGATGGAGGTTAATCCAAACGCAACCACATTCACATATTCTGATATTCAAAACTTTGACCGTTCAAAAATCCATATCCAAAACCAAAACACTGCGTGGGGTGTGCAGGTAGAACAAGGAGAATTGGTTCGTTATCAGGTCAAGGCAGACAATTCGCAAGTTTACGAAGCTCTCGTCACTATCAANGATGCAAACGGAAAACCGTTGTACAACATGACCACTGACCCTTATGGATACACTCCGTGGGTAACGNTACCATCTAATTTCCATATCGACACAAATTGGAATCATCAANCCGTTGACTCTGGCGAAGACTCATGTGGCGATGGTACGGATAACGACGGAGACACATTAGTCGACGGGCAAGACCCAGATTGCCAGTCTGGTAACCGAGAAATGCCAACTTACTCGGTAGAAGCAAGAAAGTTCAGCAAAGGAACATCAATNCATGATTTCACCTTAACTGGAATGGTCGACGAGGTAATCAATCTAAACAACATTGCTCCATCTGTAAATGTTGATCAAAACGATGGTACGTCATTTGCTAGGACGATTTCTCTTACNGGATCTGCTTATGATGGCTTGTCAGGTCCATACTTCAACGACTATGATGCTTGGCTCAAGCAATTTGGAGACATTAAGCGCGTCGAAATTCAACCGCATGGAAGTATCGATTGGTACNTGGCAACAGATACCTCTGGGGCAAATGGCATCGTTTCAATGACTAATTGGCCATTTAAGTCATGGAGTTTCAATTGGGATATGGCAAATCACTTCGAAGAAGATGTGACATTTAGAGTGAGATCATACGATGGTTTGGATGAATCTATCGTTAGCACAAGAATCTTCAAATTGAATATCAATGCACCTACAATAAATGTTGATTCCCCTCTAAACAATTCAATGCATGACGGTCAAGAAGTACTATTCACCGGAACAGCGTCTGANGACTATCAAGGTGTTCAAGGAAGCGATATCAGGGATATTTGGTTTAGTGTCGAAGGTCCCAATAACTACTCTGCAAATTATCCTGCCAACAATGGNGGAGGCACTGTCTGGGCAGATTCGTGGAACTTTTCCTCTCTGCCTAGTGGAGATTATACATTCACCATTTGGGCAAGCGATTCCAACTACTGTCATGAAACCGTTGACGTATGCAGCCCGGATGTTCTTACAATCACAATAGATAACGACAATAGGATTCCGATTCTGCAAATAAGTGAGCCATTGCCGATGGAAAGTGTGAGAGCCGCAGAGGACACAATAATCAGCGGTGTGGCTCGAGACAACGATGGACAAGTCACTCGCGTTGAAATAACTGTAGTTGACCTGGCAAGTGGGATAGAGCTCAACGATGGACCCGACCCCATAACTACGTTCCAACCGAATGGAGCGTGGATGGTATACTGGGACACAAGTGATTTGATTCATGACCAGCAATATGAACTACAAGTCAAGGCATACGACGGTGAAGATTACTCTATCACTCAATCTGTACGCATTGTAATCGACAACCCTGCAGACGCAGATAACATAAAGCCAACATTCAATCCTGATGGCTGGGTGGAGTCTTTCACAATTTTCTGTGATGAGAAATCAAGCGCACTGGATAAGTGTGGCAAAGCAGAAATCAATCTGCTTGATTTCTTCAATGATTCGGATGGAGTAGGGCCAGAAACTAGTCACATGATTTTTGACATATTTGACGATCCTTCAACAGCAATAGACGATGAATACGGCGCTCACATTCGAATCACTCCAGATGGAATGGCTATCTACAACCCTATGGAATCAATCTACAGAACGACCCCGGATATTTTGGAATGGTCTTTGCTAGGTGTGACATTTGAAGCAAGAGATATACATGATTCTTCAGTGTATTCATACCAGGTTGATTTCATCGTTCGTGGTGTTGAGTTCACTGTCAANAGGGTGGATTCTGGTTCTATTAAATCAGGCGATGATGCTGAATTTACCGGAACCGGACTTCCAGGTGAGCAGGTATATGCTAGGCTTCTCAAAGGAAAGCTTCCTCTTAATAATACGATAATTGGAGATGACGGTATTTGGTCAATGACAATTAGTTCAACGGATTTACCCCAAGATGATGGTAGTTACGATATTTACTTTGAAAGTCAAGGNCAGTANATAGGNAAAGATGACGACATNTCAATNAGTTTGANGAAAGGTGATGAAAGTGCCGGAGGAGTTCCAACTTGGGTTTGGGTCGTAGTCGCTATAGTAGCGATTGCTATTCTACTGGCAGTCGCTGCATTCTTTTTCCTCGAATTTGAAGAAGAGTTTGAGGAAGATGAAGAAGCAGCAATGGAGCAACAAAAGCAGGAAGATCCGTATGCATGGGCGAAAGCGCGTGCTGCTGAGCAGGCTGCGACAGCGGGAGAATTAGCACCTGCNCCTGCGCCTGTTCCTGCCGCTCAACCCCAACATCCTGGATGGATATGGGATGCTCAATCCAACCAATGGGTTGCTGACCCCAANTACCGTCCTCCTCAGCAGTAATTTCTGCACGCAAATACACAACACTCTAAGAGGACTGGGGAGATGAANANACTATGGTAACGCGACCAAAACCAGGGGTTCAAGAAAGAATTTTGCTCCATTTGTCTGACTTTTCAGACTTTATGAACTCGGTAGAAGTACCGTTTGCATTGTCTCAGATGGGAATTGCAAACGCAGTGGCTATCGCTCGCTCTAATGTCCCCAGAGCAATTGCTGGGTTGAAAGATCAGGGTTTACTCATTGAAAGACAAGCACACGTCCAAGGTGTGAGCCGTAAGAGAAAAGCGTATTTCCTTACCGACTCAGGTATGAATCTTGCAGATGAAACNTGGAAGAGATTAAGAGAATTCCAACTAAGAGCCATTTTGCCTGGTGGAAATACAATTGCCTCAACTTTGGGTGAAATACAAGACCAGTTGCCATTCACAATGAGGCCTGTAGATGTTATTCGTTATTTNGATGACAATGGAGTGCTAGATGTNAGGTCNTTATCCGCAGACCTTGTTGAAAGAGATCTNTCTAAGCACGTTGAAAAACAANTAGTCACTAGTTTGGGAGATTTACCAAGATTGAGACATTTCTATGGAAGATCAACAGAACTTGAAAACATGGTAAATTTACTTGAAGCAAGGTCAACCACTCTGATGATACCCGGAATTGCGGGAATTGGAAAGACCTCTATGGCTGCAAAGGTGATTGAATCCTTCATGCATAGACGAAATCTAATGTACCATCGCTGTCAAGATTGGGAAGGAAGTAGAGCGTTTTTGGAGAGCATTGCAGACTGGCTATCAAACATTGGTGACTCGATGTTGGCAGATTATATCTCTGCCACACCAGTCCCCAAATCTGCGGACGCAGCAAGAATAATTGTTGACTCTCTATCNAATTCTCCTGCATTAATAGTAATAGANGATTATCACAAGGTTAGCGACAAGACCCTTCATCAAACGATACAAGCTCTATCNAGAGGCTTGGTTGAATGTGAGGGAGATGTTGGTTTGGTCATATTCTCTCGTTCTTTCAAAGAGGTCGTTCCACTAAAGGATGCAGATGGCCGAATTGTTTCGCTAGTTCTGCCATTGGAGGGATTAGATCAAGAATCAACAAGGTCACTATTGTCAGCGTTTAGCGATTTAGACCAAGAAAAGTTGCTCTACATACACTCTCTAAGCCGTGGCCACCCCCTTGTACTAGAACTGATTAACCGTGGTGCATCTGCAGGTGCTTTCCACGAATCTCTTGAAAATTACGTTAATATAGAGATATTTTCAAAATTATCGGGAGAACAGAAAAGGCTCCTTGGTGCATTATCCGTATTTCGTGAGCCAATTGAATTAGAGGCACTCACTGAACAGGATTTGAATATTGACGAGCTTGACTCTCTTGTTGAATCGGGCTTGGCAAGACATGCCGATTCTGACACCTATGATGTACACGACCTAATCAGAGAATTCTTGTTACAAAGCCTTGACAAACAAGCAAAAGAAGATTTACACAACAAAGCGGTTTCTTGGTACAACAAACAATCACCATCATCTCAGATAGCCTTGGAATTGATTTACCACTTAATCGCTTCATCCCGCCACGAAGATGCTACAAAATTGATTGTCGAACAGGGTAGAAATCTGATTAAAGAAGGTCACATAGAACTTCTAGGATTATTAGAATCGATTGATACAGATGCCGTTGGCGCTGAAGGCGCTTGTCGTGTAGTCAGGTTGCGCGGTGAAGTGCTTGCATTGCTGGGTAGGTTTGATGAGGCAGAAGAGGCATTCAATATTGCTAAACCTACCGCAGAATCTGCGGGATTACATGATGTCATTGCTGACGTAGTCTCGAATTTGGCAGACATCGCACTAAAGCGAGGTGATTCCGAATCTAGTCTGAACATGCACCGGAAAGCATTGGAGTTGTTCATTTCTATGGGTGATGCATTAGGGGCTGCACGTTCATACAATAATATGGGCTATATACTCAGGCGGAATGGAGATAAAACCAAAGCATTGGAAGCATATTCAGAAGTTGAAAGCATTTTGCAGTCAAACGATTCAAATGAATTGATTCCCGCACAAATAGTACTGGCACGGGCACTGTTAGATCTCGGGGAAAACGATAGGGCTAGAGACCATGCATTATCATCATACGAAAGGTCGGAGTCAAGTGAGGATTCAATACTGCATGCTAGAGCACGTGCTGTACTCGGCCGATATTATGCAAAAACAGGAGATGCTGACTTGGCTCTGCATCATTACACCGATGCGCTCTCAACCATGGGTGAAGCGGGGGATCCTCTTGCATTGGTAGAGGTTTCAATTCTTCTTGGTGAAGTTTTACAGGACAGCGGTCGAATTGAAGAAGCTCTTGAAAGATACAGGGAAGCACTCATTATTTCCGAAGCAAACGATTTGCGAATGCAAATAGGTGAGTTACTGGCAAGACTTGGTGGGGTTGCACCGGATAGACAGAGGCGAATGGAATACCTCCAACGGGCCCTATCTGTTTTCCGTGAATTAGGTGCTCAAACCCGAATGCGAGAAGTACAGATGATGGTGCACAATGCAGTGATGGGCCGCTAACTAGAAGTCTGGTCGCGAAGTGCTTAGATAAGTCACGCCCTCATGGTAAACAACCCAAATTTCAGTGGTGCCAGTAAGACTGATTTTTCCATCATAAGTTCCTGCCCCAGTCGCAGAAATTGGAATTTTCCTGTCTAATTCATTCTCTGGGTGGTCTAAATTCAAACCATCATCGTCTAATGTCAAAGTGAATTCTGATTCGTCAGCTTCTGTTAATCTCCATCTGACTACTTCTGTGTAACTAATGCTGCTGTCTTCTCTACTTGCTAAATCAGCTCTTTCTACAGCGGCTGCAATATCTGCCATGTTTACATCAATTGCTGTGTCATTCCATTTTTCCCTAGTAGATGTCTCTAGTCCAAACGCCCAGATGCTGAACAATGAAAGTAGTAACACACCGAGGAGGAATGTGAAAATGTATCCGAGTTCTGTACTTGCTCCGGACTGGTCACGAACTATTTTACCTTGCAAATTCAGGCCCCCATAATTTCAACATCTAACGTACTTATCTGTAGATTAAATTGAATCGGCTCCCCTGCAGTATGCCATACTGCCTCACTTGGTCCAACTGTTGGCACAGGGACCCAGCCTACATAATCATTCAACAAGTCTACTCTGCCTGGATTGACAATCCAATCCTCAGAGGTTTCCAAACTCGTGCTAGCCCATGATGCAATGGCATCTCCGTATGGCCCAACCCAACCTCTCCGTACATCGTAGGCGGTTGTTGAAACTAGGCTTTCACGCATTGAAAGTGAGATCTCTAAGTCCATGCTTCCACTTCCAGTAACTGAGGTCTTTGTTGGATGCATTGATGGTATTGTTGCGCTAAATCTAGGTCCTGGGCCTTGCCTATCAGTGGGCCCTAGTAGAATTGTTGGTTCCAATTCAGGATGATTGGTTATTATCGCTCCAGCACTCCATGCGACCTCCAATCCAGTGATTGATGTGTCAAATTCATAAGTGAGCCTAGAGATATGAAACGCCCATGCAGTAGCCAAATTTGCATGCGTAGAGTCTCCTTCTAGCCCAATTAGGGTGATTTCGATACTCGCAGGGTGGTCCCCGTCTTGCCATGATGTGATTATTTGCCCTTCTGGTACACCATTCATTGATTTCCATGGTAGTGTGGTAGAAATCCATCCCGAGGCGGTTTGGTCTACCTCAATGCAACGCATCGCTCCATCATCCTCCAGCACCATAATTCCTGAATCACCATTTATTGCAAGCATTGTAGAATAATCACCAAACTCAGAGGTTGTATTGATAAAATTATTAGAATTATCTCCAAGGAATTTCATTCCAGTTATTTGTCCAGTATCAATTGCAGGAAGTAAATTCATTCCAGAGGTGTTAAGACCCCATTGAAGGAACACGTTTTCGCTGCTTTCGACTACAGCAGCGTTCTGGAGATTTACCGGAGGCCAGTCTATTTCCGTGGTCTGATTGGAGGGTACAGATATACCACCGTTTTTCCAAGTGACAGTTGCTGCGTTCAAACTTGGATTTGAAATTATCAATTTCCCGGATTGGTGTGGAGCAATGAAGTGCTTTGAAAGATAATTTCCTTCCTCTCCAAGTAGTGAAGTTTTTCCTGATTCTCCATTCGTTACCATCAAGTGTGCATCAACATCTGTCATTATCTCAACTAGTCCAATTTCACTTAAGTTGACTTTTTTCTCCCATGAGTTTGCAACGCGCACAGCGGGACTTTGTACGACAGCAATATCTCCAGATTCACTGGGCGTTTTCCATTGTATTAGCATGTCATCGTCTGAGAAAACCTCTATTGTAGTCTCTCCTTTGGGCAAAGGTATTGCCCAATGTTGCCCCTTCCCTGTTGAGGGGTCGGCTTTTGATGGTGGTATAAGAGCAGAACCGGATTCCCCACGAATCTGTAGGCCAACCAAATCGTGACTAGATTTTATCTGGTAGTCTGAATCAAGGCTAATAACCTCTCCAATGGACAAAGAATGCTCCACTCCATTGTGTTCGATTTGGACTGGTCCTAACGGTATTGTAAGCCCATGTTTTGGGGTGATTAACACACTGTCAGATTGGCTTATTGGAGTGAAAATAAACGGCCTATCAGGTCCTAACCTCAGATCTTCATAGCAGATTGCTTGGACATGGCCCTGGGGATGCCTTACGTCTATTTCTCTATCGAGATCCAACGCTCCTTGTATTCGGAATGTATCTCCATCATACCAAGAAGCAGAATACCACATGCCTCCTCGAAGTCTATCCCACCTAAGTTCTCCATCAACAGGAATTAATTCTATTTGAGCGGAATCTCCGGGGAGTCCAGTCTCTGACAACAACGTGACCTCGTGAGCCATTATTTCCATCTGTGCTTGCATATCATTTCTCTTGAGTGAGCCTTCTAATTCTTGTATTATTGGCATTAGAGATAGGAGCATTATGCCGATGATTGATATTACACCACCAAATAACAAAACGGTTGCAACTGCGGCACTCACCGCTTCTTCATCACGACGCATATTGATTCGCATTATCTNCTAACCTCCACTAGTTGTAGTTCGATNTCCAAATCAATCANAGAATTGCCATGATCAATTGTCATTCCATCTGCTCCGCTGGTTCTCAGCCATGGACTTATTCCTCTGTGGAGTTCAAGTGTATTAGATGCCCTTTGTAAGTTGTAGTCTGTAAGCCAATATTCACTCATTTGTGGCGTAACTGTTGGTCCGAGCGAGGACGTAAAGGTAAATCTAAAATTCCATGCATCTCCACTGAAAANGGTGATTGGTCCAGCTGAACTAATATCAAATACTGCATTTCTACCATCNGGTATTGCACCCATTGTCTTTACATCTCTCAGTGATAAACTTGCCCGCATCGTCCCGTCAAACAATTCTTCTATGTTCATGTCAGGGTTTGATGTNACACTCCAAGTTTCGTCGGAAAATNTGTCATAGCGAGCATCATTTAGCAACGCTATTGAATGTTCACCAGTTTGTACCTTGGTCTTAACCATCAATCCCGAAATTGCTATTTTTGCATGTTTGTGAATAAGTNTATCATCGCTGNAAACAGAAACGATGTAAGTGTCTGCTACATTCAAATTATGAGTCAGTATCACTGCCTGATTGCTCTCAGTAAAATTAACTGTAGATTCTCCGTATTCTGTCCAAATTATAACTTTGTTAGCTGTTTCGTTCAGAGCCGTAACACTGAAACTAGTCTGATTAACAAATACTACTTCAACCACATCTTCTGAAGTCAAATCTGCGGAAACGGTCCAAACTTCTGCATTGATAACCGGTGAGACAGAACTCATTGTTAAGGGTACTATTGTTCTAACACCTGTATCTGATGAAGCACCAGAGACAATATCAATTCTTCCATCGAGCCTTTCNGCTATACCGTTTGCGTTTGACCATGCAGTGTTGTCCTGAAAATCGTTCACGTAAGGAGTCAAGAATACAAAAACTCCNCCCATCATTGTGATGACCATAGCAAGCAGCATGACTACGCCAATGACCTCACTCACTGCGGAGTCATTGTCGGGCTTGCGCGACGACCTCATCATGCAGGAGAGAGTAGGCCACCCTCTTATGGTTTGACCAAAACCATGCCAATACAAGGCTTATCCACGCAAAGTAAGGCCTTCCCGGGAAACGGTTTCAGGCTCTGTTTGACCAATGTGGTGAGTAAAATCAGGTCCGTCCTGTAGGGATATCTTGATGTCGCCTTCAAATATTTCATCGATGTGGTAAAGGACAGTTGACTCGGCTAGGTGTGGAGCGTTATTTTTTTCAGACAGGTGGGTAAGTACNACAGATCTTGTTTCTTGATTCACTACTCGAGATAGGAACTGTCCAGTTTGGTCGTTGGAAAGGTGACCACCTCTGCCTGCGATTCTGTCTTTGAGCCGCATAGGGTAAGGGCCGTTCCAAAGACGGTTGTGGTCATAATTTGCTTCAATAGATATATGTTGGCAGCCAAAAACGTGGTTAACCAATTCATCAGTCCATGANCCAAGGTCAGTGATTACTGCGCCCCTCTCCCCTTTGTGGCTAGCAATGAATCCAACATTATCAGAACCGCTGTGTGGTACGGGAACTGGTAATAGTGCGAGATCATCTCCGAAATTTAGGGCCTCTAAACTCTCAAAAAGTGTTACTCCTGNTAGATCAAGATTTAGTGCGGNAGCAGTTCTGTCGTTGCAATATATAGGCAGATTCCATCTCTTTTGAGCAATGGATGCCCCACCACCGTGGTCTCCGTGGTGGTGTGTTATTACAATCGCATCTATTTCATNTGGTTTTAATTCCATTCTGGCCAGTCTTGATTCCAATTGTTTGCCTGAAAATCCTTGGTCGATCAGAATCTTCATTTCACCACACTCAACAAGAGTCGCATTACCACGACTACCAGTGCCNAGGTGAGTAAACGATAGTGACATGACGAACTGTATAACGGCACCGAGTTAGGTCCTTGAATTCACCCCTTGTTTAGGCATAATTTTGTTAGTTTTTACCTATATTTGTGAATCACCAATGGTAATTTGAGTCTGAACAATGCTCCATCACTATATTAAGTCTGAATCGGTTGATTTGATTTGCATGGGTGCTNCCGCGCCCACAGGTGATTACAATGCGTCGCTCCCAATCAACGCTTTTGATGACTGTTCTTGTGGTCCTAGGATTGTTCTTCGTTTCACAATTACCAGCGATATCTAATGTGGGAACAACGGACCCTAACTTGACAGATGGAGCTAGGCCTCCAGCGACAGATTCAGACGGTGATAATATTCCTGACGTGCACGAAAATTTATTTTCAGATTGGATTAATTTCTCATCGCCCGATAACAGAGCCGTTGCGATGAAAGGATTGGATAAGGATAACGCCTCTGATGCTTACATAGATATTGATCTGGACGGATTAAACGCAACAGAAGAGTATTGCTGGCCATACCCAGCAGAATGCATTGATCCTGGTTTTACAAGAGGCTTGACCGGTGTGATTAACGAATCCGGAGAACGCTGGTATTTGGACCCAAGAGTTGCAGATACAGATGGGGATGGAATGCCCGATGGTTTTGAGGCTCACATGTGTCAAAAATTAGGAGGTTTTGATAGTGATGAGAAAAGATACGTTTGTGAAATGTTTGACCCATTGAATGCAAGCGACGCTGACATGGATCCTGATGAAGATGGCTTCGATGTCAATCGAGATGGTTTCTTAACCGTTAATGAACAATTGACATCGCCCGAGGAATATATCTACGGAGCGCCAACAAATTGGACAAATGAATTAGATGGCCTGAGATGTTATGCTCCTAATCCAGAGGCTTCATTACTCAATGATTGGCCATTTATCTCTGAAAATTCATCTACCTTGGCACCGCCATTCACAAATATTCTCGATGCCTGTGCGAGAAATGGGACTGAAAATGTAATTGACGAATACATTTGGCTTGGAACAAATCCGATGGAAGAGGATAGTGATAGGTACAACTATGATGGTGTGAAACACAGAAGACTTTTCCCTTCAAGTGGTGACGGTATAAGTGATGGATGGGAGATTCACTTTGGATTAAATCCTCTTAATCGCTCTAATGCGTTGATTGATTTGGACAACGACGGATGGGACGCAAATAGAGATGGTGTAATAAGTCCTGATGCGCAAAGGTCTAAGGAAGCATTGGCGCTTGGCGAGCAACTATCAACGCTAGAAGAGTATTTTGTTCACCTTGATGATGGCAATACTGTGAAGTCTGGAATGCGTTCTGTAGAGCTTGGTGCCAAAGATGGTACNTATACNGAGTATACNCTGTCACCGGAATCATCNACAGANGAAATCTCAGTCATACATCACGACATTAGAGANTTTTACAGCGATGATTCTAGATTATGGGTTGGCACAAAACTTGGTATCACTGTAATAGANTTTGAAAATTCAGTTTCAACAGATTACGACTTACCTCAGGGTCACGATTTGCATGATATGATTGTTCTTGACTCTCATCTAGTTATGGTGACGGAAGCGGGTATTTGGATTTCAGAGCACGATGATGGTATAATCAGCGACATTCTTGAATGGCAATATTTTCCTGGCAGGTACACCGCTGGTGCACAGTTGTTGGCCGATGGAGGAGACGACTATGTCCTCGCTTTGGGATACGGAGGTTTTGGTTCCATCTTTCAAATAAGCGAAATATCCGTGATTGAACTTGAAATTGGAACCGGTATTAGCAACGCAATGAATCAAGGGAATGCAACTGCTACCTCAATCGTGCATGTTGATGCATCCGCAGGGCCTCTCACACTACTTGTGGGTACAGATGTTGGACTTATGACCGTAGAAACATCAACAGCAAGGGATGCTGCTACACCCAATTGGAGATTCTACTTTTCACCAGAGCCAACCCAAATTACAACNGATATCGATGATTTAAGGACAATTGGCTCTGAAGTTAACAAAAATCCTGCTTATGTAAATTCACTTGTCGGCGATGGTCCAATTGGTGGCGAGCAGCAGGTTGTTTGGATTGGGACCCCCTCGGGTTTGCATCGATATGATTTACTGTCGGGATTCATTACTTTCGGCGGAGATTATGAACACCAAGGTGTGGATGGAAAAACTGTAGATTTTGCAAATGATGTTCAATCGATNTATTCGACAGGAAATGAATTAATCATAGGTTCTGGTTGGGGTATTTGGGCACTTAATGGAGGGTTTACTGCTGTATATGGAATGACGAACCAGGAATGGATTCCAGGCTCAATTTCTGCAATAATTGTCCATCAGGTAAACGGTATCGACAAGATATTTGTCGGTATAGACCCNGGGCAATTTTCTAATCTTGAACTNATGGATCCAATGGCAAATGATTCCGACTCAGANGGTATGTTGGATGGCTGGGAGGTNANGTACGGTTTAGATCCGACAGACCCTTGGGACGCNCTCNTAGATGCNGATGCAGATGGTGTAAATTTAGACTCNGATCCCATAAACGAACGACTNTGGCGTAATTTGGACGAATTCCGTTACACCGCTATTACAGACGGCGGATACAACGCNACAGATCCAAGAGTTGTAGATACCGATGGTGACGGTGTTGGAGACGGAGCGGAGTACTTTGGTTTGTTTCATGAAGTAACACCACTATGGTGCCACTATACCAATCAATATGACTACGAGCATGTATGTGGGGATGCTGCTGGACAAGCTGCAAATTCGACATATCTCACGTCCTTAGGTATCGATTCAAATACAGANGCAACCAATTCAGATACTGATGGTGATGGCATGCCTGATGGCTGGGAATTAGAGCACAGAAGGTGGATTGGTTCAACATTTACAGGTTCCAANAATTGGACAATGGATCCAACAGATCCTGATGATGCAAACTGGGATGCCGACGGTGACGGGCTTTCCAATCTGTGCGAATATCAGTGGTCGTTAGTAAAAGACGCCGGTTTNATTGGNGACCTTTTGGAGAGNCACNTNGAAATTGAAACAGCTGTGGCTCTATGGGCTGAACCTGACCCGAATAACGTTGACTCTGATGGAGATGGCCTGCCTGATGGATGGGANGCACGAGGTGCTTGTACTTGGGATATATCACGAAAAGGTATCAANCCTTTGAATGGTAGTGATGCTTTTGAAAATCCGGATGGNGATGGATATGACATAAATCATAACGGTGTCATCGAAGAAAANGAGGCCTTTGTGAATTGGTTGGAGTACAACATNCGAGATGACTTGTTTAATGGTAACATGTCTNTGGATGGAGATATAATCCCTGGAAATTTCACAACAGATCTCTTCAGAAACATATCAGATTGGGGTGTTCCTGAAGAGAATTTTGGAGACGGATTACTGACTGGTGATCCAACAGATTCCGACACCGACTCGGATGGAATGCCCGATGGATGGGAAATATGGTACGCTAGGTGGGAAATGCTTGATGCACAATGGAGTCTTGACCCACTAAATGCTGATGACAGGTGGTTGGATTCCGATGATGATGGTATGTCAAACTGGGAAGAGTACAACAGTATCGCACCTGAATTATCAGAGACGAACGCCAATCGCTCCAGTCCTCAATGGTATGTCACTACAATCGGCAGTGGTTACACAGTACAACAATGGGCAGGAATAACCAACACTGAATCGTTCGGTTCCTTCATTGGTCAGGATTTGATTAATATCTCCGGATGGACCACTGATCCAACCAATCCCGATACTGATGGCGATGGTTTCTTAGACGGTTTAGAGTTGATGTTTACTGCTTGGAACGATACAGCCCAAACCTGGACTCTCAATCCACTGGTCGCTGGTGATGGTTCCTTTGATGCCGATAATGANGCTCTAACAGATGCTCAGGAATTTTCGCTTGTAACTACCAACCCAGTAAATGGGGAAAATCATCCTTTGGATGCTCCCCTCCTACACATTGATGGTGATCTGAATGACCCCACGCAAAAAGCACAGAGAGTGTATACAATCATACTCGACAAGGGCCAAAGAGGCAAGAGGCATCTCGATGAATTCCAAGAGTGGCAATCGTCTGGAATCGCTAATACCTTCATTTCGACTTTAATGGGAATTACAGATCCAACAATCTCGGATACCGACGACGATGGCATGATTGATGGTTTCGAATATTGGTTCACAAGTTGGGATTTGGAAAATAATCGCTGGTCGATGAATCCACTAATCGATTCTGACCAGTGGCTTGATAGTGATATGGATTCTGTAGATTGTAATCGAGACGGNAACATTTCTTTGGATGAGCAGTACACTAACAAGCGAGAATACGAAGCGAGGGTTTACGGAAAATACTCTCAAAGGCTTAGCACAGGATCTGGATTGATTGGATTTGGTGATGACACCATNGACGCATACCTAGAGGCAGGATATACCGAGGCCGAAGCAAGAAGAGCGATTTTCAACACATTTGTCGGAAAAAACACCGTATCTGCAAACAGAATGATGATGATTAATTCTGCAGATTCCAACACTTTCAATCGCACTTTATTTGGAATCTCAGACCCAACAAACTCAGACTCTGACCAAGATGGTATCGATGATGGCTGGGAGTTCTGCTACGCAGTCTATGGATTGCCCGATCCGACAACACAGAACCATTGGTCCACAAATCCTGTAAATCCATTTGACGTTGACTACGACCCTGATAGTGATGGTTGGTATGGCAGAACGTCTTTCGACATACCTGCTGCACAAGGAGTTTGGGACAACCGCCAATTCACGCCTTCTGGAGATGTAATCCAAAATGGAATCGGTGATCTTCCATTCACCAATTTGATGGAATACCTCAATGGTACAAGGCCAGATACCAACGATTCCGATAGTGATGCTGTGACATACAATACAATTCTAAATTCTGGACAGGTCGTTTCTCATGATAGAGATTGGAATCTATCTGATGGCAGAGAGGTCTTCAAGTACGGAACAAATCCGATGGACAATGATACGGATGGAGATATGCTACCAGATTGGTATGAGTATGAGAAAGGTTGGAATGAGTCAAATGACAATTACTCGTCGAGATTGAATATTGAAGTTCAATGGATTGACGCAGCTACAGGTGGCCAATGTACCTCGGCGACAGCGTCCTGCCGCCCACTGTCGCAGAATTCTGGAACACTCTCTAGGCCAACTTTGGGATGGACCTGGGCAACATTTGACCCGAGGGACCCTTTGGATGCCAATGAAGATCCAGACCAAGATGGAAACTGGGATTGTAGTGGAGCAACCTGTGAATACACGCCTTATACTAATTTCATGGAGTTCTATGCTATAGCAAATCCAAATCTAGATTCACCAGATTCAGTGAGATTATCTGGAGAGACTTGGGATGGATCACCGATAACTGAATGGTGGCAGTTTAGGGCGTTTACCTTGGGCCTTGGCGAATCAACTGAGGATTTAACCAACTACCTCGGAATGAACAAGAAAAACATTGACGACGTTAGTTATGTCCTAATAATCGATGACATGGATACAGACTTCCTCGTTTTAGATACTGGAAACGACGTATTGATGTGTTCTGGAGATCAAACTGATAATTGGGATCTCTACTACACAGGAAGTACAAACCGTGCACCTGCAATCGATCT
The DNA here is from genome assembly GCA_002720115.1 of Methanobacteriota archaeon. Lineage (GTDB taxonomy): Archaea > Thermoplasmatota > Poseidoniia > Poseidoniales > Poseidoniaceae > MGIIa-K1. Next base: position 28,735 of record PBGS01000020.1, on the reverse strand, counting down.
TGGTGAGCATGAGATGGGCTGGTATTTGTTGGATTTGGATGACGATCACATAGCCGAGGGTAGCGACCCATTGAATTGGGATACCGACGGTGACTGGCTTGTAGATTGGTTTGAAGTGAAAGACGATGAAGAGGATGGAAGCCGTGGCGATTCGTCTCCAATTCGTTACGATAGCCGTAATACATCTTGAGATGGCAGAATTCCCCCTAAAGGGGGATTTCTGGTTATGACCTGTCGCCGGTTAATTCAAGGCCTATGAACTGCTCCGATACCCGGGTGAATGGGTGATGGTACAGAAATTAACGTCTCGTGCCGCATTAATCACTATGCTGTTTGTACTGCTGATGACCCCTATAAGTCCAATGTCAGAGTTGTTCATCGGAGAAGCGAGAGCAAACGGTGCATCTAGGCATGTATACACTTTCTCTGACGGCAGCGCAGAGAACATTGCATTGTATCAAGGAGGCGCTGATAAAACAACAGTTGTAGCTATGCCAAAAGGCGCTGAAGTATTAGATGTACAAGTCACACTTTCAGGAGCATCCTCTACAGGTTGGTCGCAGGTATCAACTGACACATATGATGATTGGATGGAAGGGGATGCAAGTCAAATAGATGCACGCAGTGAAGAACTGACACTAGGATTTGATTCTGGAGGTGAAAAATTTTCACCTCATGGTATGCAAGAAGAGGAGCTAACGGGAACAGATGCTTGGCTTGACAATGGTAGTTTCGCCGTGAGGCAACCACACACGTCGAATTCAACAGAGTTGAGGTTTAGTAATCAGGTGAAGATAGCAAGTCAAAACTTTATGGCCCAAGGCCAAGGTGCAATACTGCGAAATCATGATTGGATATTCATGTCCACATTTACAGGTACCCAATTCGACAAAGTAGTTACAAGGATGCATCCAAACAATGTCACAAGGGATATCGTAGTTGATTTGCAAAAAGAATCTTCTTGCACACTTCCGCAAGACCCCACTTCGACATATTACAAGGCATACGGATTCAAAGATTGGACAATAACAGATGATGAGATGTTGTATGGAATCTTTACAACCTACAAGTATTCTTATTCAACATCAAGCCCTTCCCAGTACCTAAAAGTCATGGCAATCGATGTGTCTGATGATTGGGTTTGGCGCTGTGTAGATTCTTACGACATATCTCCCCAATATGGTGAATATAGCGGAATATCATATGATCGTGACACTGATAAAATCTGGGTTGCTCACTCACAGCAGAGAAGAATTGTTTCGTATGATTTTGGTGAAAACGGTCAATTCACCCGAGGTGAAGAACAGTATTCGTTTGCATCAGGAAGCTCATCCGCAACAGAGTGTGGCAAAACAACAAGCAGTGTACACGGTTTGATTGTCAATTCTGGATTTTTCTACATGCGATGTATGAAGGGTAGTTACTACCAAGATACTGATCAAATGAGCGTCTGGGCTATATCTGGCTCATCCACATCCTTGGTTCCTCAGACCGGAACGAAAGATATCCCTGCCAAGGGGTTTGGGTTGTTTTATGACGGTGAGAGAATAATCACAGTGGATACTGGATATTCGACTTGGAGTTCAAAAACCCTTTACTACCGTGAGTTTGGTATGGGTATCACTTACTCGACAACTCCTGCTCCTGGAACAACAACTTGGATGGGAGAAACAATTGTTACAGAGGACGACGTTTTGGCAGTCAATGTCAAGAATCATTGGTCAGTGCCTACACAAGGAGACAGGGTGGATTATTGGGTAAGTGCTGATAACGGAACTCACTGGGAAGCGGTAGAGACAAATCAAACCATACACTTTACACACCCGGGTAATGAGTTGGTTTGGAAGATGCAACTGATAGGCTCATCTGCAGTTTCTTGGTGGGTTTCTCTAGAATATGCAACCTCTTATCAGACGTCCGGTGATTGGACAAGTCAAAAAGTTTCAACAGGAACCAATGTCGGTAAAGTTAGGGCGGTATGGGTCGGAGATGAACCCACTTCAACAACAACCAGTGTAATGGTATCAAACGATAATGGTTCGACATGGGAGAGTGCGCAAAACAACGTAGAGGTTTCGTTCTCAACACAAGGCGGGGGCAATGAGTTACTCTATTCAATAATCATCGGTTCTACCGATAATGCGGTAACCCCAAAAATCGACTCTTTCATCTNATGGTATGAGGAAGGATATCCAGACGCTCCAAAATTAGATGTAGGCGATGATGGAGATTGGGACTGGAGATCGATATTATTCCTTAATGAAAGCTCAGTCGTTGCATCTGATGATTCTCCGGTTGGGAGCGTGGTTTCTGAAAGCCCGAGTTTGGTAGATGCGTTTAATGACCACATACCTGCCAATGGTGTCGGAACGGTAGACATTCCAATTGCAGTTAAAGCCAATACCCCAGGAAGGGTCAAATTGACTGACCTTGACATTGAGTANAGACTAAACTCAAGGGTACTAGATGCAAGNTTGGAGGGNGGATTGGTTGCTCCTGACGGCGTTTATAGAAACTTGGTTGTTAGACTAGCTCATGGCGACCTAGTTGACAAAGTTACAGAAGCCACAATCGGTCTGAATAATTCTCATGGTCCTGACCCGTCATTTAANTGGATGAGAGGTGATTCTTGCTCCGTTATTGATGATGCGGAAGAAATCGTTGAGTTTGATGTTGGAAATTNCACATCGACAACAGATATCGAAGGAATTGTGTCTGTGAAAATGCCTCTCAGAGTCAACTGGAGCTGGGATGATGAGAGAAAGATGGAAGCAATCGTCTCTATGAGCGACGATTTGGGGCCACAAGTAAACGCTTGGACGACTGATACATTGGAACTTAATGTTGAGAATGACATTCAACTAGATGGCATGAGAGTTTGGGAGGAGACAGGTAGAGAACTNTATTCNGGAGATTGGGTAAGAGGAGGTTTCAATTTGTCTATTAGCGGAGGTATTAATTTCGANAACTCTGCATTTTCTCCTCAAGCAGGTGAGTTCACGTTGAGAGTTCTAGGTCAAAATGTAACCTACGACGGCGATCCGATTGGAGAACCTACTGTACTCCACACTGAAGGTAATCCTGGTTTTGGTCAGTACAACATGACATTTACCTCGCCAATTGANTCAATGCCTGGTGGGATGATATTGTATGTAGAAGCAGTCGACCTTGCGAATGGTTCCACTTACGTAAACCCTGGATACAACACAATCAAATTAATTTTTGATGGCAATGCTCCACTTGTTTTGTTTGCGAGTCCNCTTATTTCCTCAGAGATGCANAAGGGTCCACCATCACCGGGTGGACAGGCTATCGAAATCATCATTCAAGATTCTGTAGATCCACCCCAAACTGTAGATTTACACTATTGGGTTGGTTGTGAGGCAGGCCAGCACACCCGATGTGATGATTCCAATTTTAATGGATTACCTGAGCCTGTAGAATATCGCTCAAAGACATTAACAACACCGGAGATAGTTGCTGGTGGCCTTAACATTTTCAACGGATTGATTGATGATTCAATGCTGGTTCACGGAGACAGGGTAGCGTTTTACCTGACTGGTCAGGATGGTCAAGGCAACATAATCGCAATGGGAGGGTCTCCTGTATGCGATATTCAGCCAGGTCAATTTTGTGGAGATAAGCCAGGAGAAACTAACCCAGAGTGGGACAATTCACTGTCTTGGTACGTGATACGTGAAGAGTTTGAACCGACGATGGATATCGATAATTCCACTATCTTGGGCCACGACGATCTCGGTCCATTGCATCCGGGAATCCCTTACACTGCGACATTCATGATTTCAGACATCAATGGATGGTGGGATGTGGAGTATGTACATCTGGCTCTTGCAGGAGATTTTGAAGATGAAGAGACCTCAATTTTCGCTTACATCTCAAAAGGACATGATGGAGAACCACAAATGTACCTAGAAAGTGGAGGCAATGGTCTAGCAGTTTCTAATTTGTATTCCTCGATCATATTAGACCCTGAAAACAATTCAAGAATGATAGTATCTGTGAAATTTCAACTAACATGGAACTTCCCTGAAATTTGGGACACGGATGGCCAAGAGCATTTTATTCCCAAAGTTTGGATAGAAGATAAGGCATGTGGACTCGATGAAAACGTGCCTTGCAACATACACAAGGCGGGACTAGGAAATGACTTATGGAGTTTGGATAACGATCTGAGATTTGATACTCAACCGGGCCATTTACTGGCCATTGAGCTACGTGATGGTACAAATCACTACAACCCGGAATTCGACGAGACTCTGATTGGAGCAGGACAGGCGTTGAGGTTTAGTGGAAGAGTGATTTTCTCGGAAGACGAAACACCGGCCCCTCCTGGATCGTTTACCATATCACTTGGAGATTATGACAATGAATGGACTACTACAAGTAGAGAAGGCGGATACTTTAGCATAGATATGCTAGTTCCAGACGTGAGAAGCGGCCATCTTGACTTAAGAGCCCAACTTGTGGACTTGCCCGGGCTTGCTGAAGATGAGTCGGAGTTCAAACCTAGATTACGACTTGCAATAGACAGTGAAAGACCGACTATTCATGCAATACACTTGGGAGGAATTGCTCCCGGAGAAGAGATACCAATCTCCCTTGCAAATAACCTTCAGGTATTGCTTGAGACAAGAGATGACCAAGGCTTCTCTTTCGATGACCCGGCTGTTTTACATTATCTCGTAAGAGCAGGAGAGGCTGAGATTAGCAGAGGTTCATCACCATTGCCCGACACTACGCCATTTGAAGACCAGTTCTTTTGGACTGGATACCTAGATTTAACCGATGGTGGGGCTACGATGCTTCTGCCTTCCTATTCAATCGATGTATGGGTAACTGGCTCAGATGAGTCAGGTAATCCTTACGATAGTCAAGGGAATACAATCGAGGAGCCTCTAGCATCCTGGCCTCTTGCATTGACAGGTCCAGAAATTAGTCTGAGAGCGCCAGATACCACTTGGGAATGGTCTAACCCGACCCCAATCCCTAGCGAATCGGTCTCTCTAACAATTGAAGCGAGAAATACTGGCTCTTCAGGTAGCGTTACTTTTGTTTTACAACGGCTGGTATCAGGAGAAGATTGGGCTACAATTTCCTCGTCGACCATCGAGGTATCTACAGGAATGCAAGCACAGGTAAAATTGAATGCAGTTGCAGATGGTTCTGTGGGAGATACGCTTGAACATCGGATTTTGCTTCTTGATTCTGGAGTGGAGAAAGAGAGGATATCAATCTCTCCTCTTTTGGTTAAAGAGGAAGTTGCACGTGATGGAACGGCACTCGCAAACCAAGTTGCAGATTCACAATTATCAGTAATAATGTACATCATAGCTTTGTGCTCTATGTCATATGCTGTTTGGATGATGGTGCAAATTCGTAGGATAAAACGAGGTGAAAGTGTTGACGAATCTGACCAAACCGCAGAAGTTATCGAAAATATGGATGCTAAATTAGTTCCTGAAATTCAGTCATCGGAACCGCAGCCAACGGCTAATTTGGCACAGGTAACAGCAGATCCAAACATGCCGCCACTCCCTCCAACCGGTCTACCTGAAGGATGGACTATGGAGCAGTGGGCTCACTATGGCCAACAGTACCTACAAAATATCAAGTGAAGTTTGGTGAACGCCACATGAGTGGAACAGATTCAATGGTAACCTTGCAAGAAAGGTTAGTGAACCTGATAAATCAATTAAACATGCCAATCTTGGAAACCAGTTTGGTAATTTCACGATGGACTAACAGGCTTGTAAGTCANTTGAAAGAGCACACAGAAACGTTGCCGGAAAATCTTTCACAACCGTGGCCCTTGGACTCTGAGCCTNTTGAAAGNAGCGCAAGTTTTGATTTGGAAAANGCTCTATCTTTAGTTGATAGAGACAGGATGGACATACTTGATACACTTATCCGTGTGACACTAGAAGAAGAACAAATGTTGGTAAGTGATGCACTTGGGGTCATGAGAGCGTGGGAGCATCTTGCAAGAAACCAACTATCGCAGGCAGCAGGACCGGGTCAGTTATTCAGCCCAACAAACATTCCAGATGATTTTTAGGTGANAGCATGAGAGTTATTTTTGTACTATTTGTGGTAGTATCTGCAAGTTTGTCGGGCTGTTTTGGTGCTGACGAAATATTTGAAGAAGAAAGAGGAATGCCAGGCNGTTTGGCTCTAGCATGCCTACAGGATGACAAATTTACTAAAATGAAAATCCACTTCTTATTTGAGAANGGTTACGATCCTGTTGCTATGGAACTTGTGAAGACAAGATTAAACCAAGAGTGTGACAAACCAAATGGCGTACAGATAGTGGCTAGGGAAGTAGATTTCTCTGAGGATANCACCTGGAGTGCCGATGATGTTCGTGACGCTCGCTGGAAGCATGGAGATGATGCAATGGTTTCAAACACTCTGAATTGGTATCTACTATTCCCAAAAGGAACTTATGATGATGATTCTGTTTTAGGTGTCGCAGTAGATGCTTCAACAGTTGCAGTGTTCAAAGATTCAATAGATGAATCAGAGAATTTTCTAGGCAGGCCATCTGCTGAAGAAATAGAACGNGCTGTGNCTGTACACGAAGTTGGTCATCTGCTGGGACTAGTCAATCTGGTGTACCAATCTCCCATTGATCACGAAGATCCTGACCATCCGGGGCACTCTAGTAACGATGAATCGGTAATGTACTGGGCTATTGAGAGCAGTAGCATTGGAAATATATTCTCTGGTAGTATTCCTGATGAGTTCGATGCTGATGACAAGTCAGATTTGCGTGGTATGGCAAATGGGGACTTAGAGTGTTCAAATCAACTTTGGCCTTGATTTTGCGCGACAATCACGCTAGCGTCTCTCCAAGTATCGAATATCGACCAGACATAGAGTAGAATCCACAACACTATTGTAAAAGCAAGAGGTATCTGTAACAAAAACCAATCAACACCTCTCCGATGGTTCCTGTTAAAGTGCTGACCCAAGAATAAGAATGGGATAAGTGATAGAGTTACTGCGATTACTGGTCTAAATGCCCCCCAGATACCAACGCCTGCAGTGATTTCATTCCAGAGTGTTTTACCTAGAGCAATCGAATCCACTTCTTTTTCTTCGACNGGTACGACGACTTCGATTGCCATTTCATCGTCTTGCATCAGACCTTCCAAGTTACTTTCACTTGTCAATGTGGCGACGCAAATGCTCATTGAAGTGTTATTCCTGAAGAGTAGTATGCGGAGGCCGATTCTTGTCACTGGCTTCGAGCCATTTGCAAATCATGAAACAAACATTTCAGGAGATGTCGCAAAATCATTGAATGGCACCAAAGTTAGAGGGCACAGAATAGAATCAATGGTGCTGTCTGTTGATTTGGAGGGTGCATCGAAAGTGTCTAAGCTCTTAGAAACCGACAAATTTGCGGCAATAGTTCATATCGGTTTAGCAGCAAAATCAAAACGTCCTCGAATTGAATTGAGAGCGAAGGACATACTCGACTTTCGTATCCCAGACAATAGTGGAAGGATTATCAAAGATACAATGATTACTGGTAACGGGGATTTATTTTCTACAATCAATCCTGACGACTGGGACTTCGACAGAATGATTGACTCACCGNTTATTAGTAATGACGCAGGAGAGTATATCTGCAATGAAACACTTTACAGGACACTTTCAAATCTTGGTAGTAGTACACCCTGCTTTTTTCTTCATTTACCTTTAGTACAAAACGATGCCAAAGGCTTGGTGTTGCAGTGTATAGATAGAATGCTNAGGCCACCATGTATCAATGTCGGNGCNGGAGCNATNATCAAGAACGGTAAATTCCTTGCTGCNAGAAGAGCTCCTAAAGAAAAACATGCAGGTTGGTGGGAATTCCCCGGGGGGAAATTTGAACCCGGAGAAAACGCATCCGAATGTTTGGTTAGGGAAATAAAAGAAGAATTGGANTTGGATGTCAGTACGGGAAATTTGATTGGTAAATGGATTTTTGATCACGGAGATATTGTNGTCCGTCTACACGTTATGGAGTGTTTTGTTACCGGGGGAGAGATGAAATTACATGTACATGATGATATTATGTGGTGCAGTGGTCCAAACCAGGTTAACTGGCTTGGACCAGACCAAGAGATTGCCGAAGCAATTAGTGCCAGGTTACCGCATCACCATCACCAGACATAGAGAATTCATCACCAATTCTGCGTGGGATATTTTCTCTACCGCTATGCCATGTTGCAGCTTCTAACCAATCTCCCAAATTCTGTCCTTCAATTTCTACAGTTATAACGCCCCCAAGTGGGCTATCACCTGGTAAAGGGAAAGCAACTTTGCCTGCTAAAGCNGCCTGTCTAGAGATGTTAAAGACTGTACCATTTATGTCGAGATTTGCTGACATACAATCTAGTGCTGTATCCAGTATTGATTGGTTGTGTATGATTTCCAAAAAGGTCTGTAGACTCACATCCTTAGCCGCAATAATTTCATCCTGATTGGAAGGGTATTCTGGTTCGTCAGGAAGTGAAACGGCAAAGTCGGGAAACAAATTTATGATGGATTGCATGACTAAATGCGGGGAATCTGCACCGGTTAATCTAGTTGAGATTACAACCGAGTATCCCTCGTCAATTGCTGTTAGGCGCAGCCTCGGCATGTTTGCTCGTAGAACTGCTTGTTCAAAGAATTTGAGACNCTAAACTTGACATGTTATATCATAACGGCGTAATTATGGAGGTACGGGTATGTGCGGTAGTACCCGTCCTGAACGAAGAGGAATTCATCGGCCGTTGTATTGAAAGTCTTCTTAGCCAAACTATGCCAATAGATATATTGGTACTGGATGGAGGCTCAACNGATTCTACACTGGCGATTTTGTCCGAATTTGGTGACAAAATTACCGTTATTGATAACCCCGGGAAAAGAGTGTCAAATGCCAGAAATCTGGCACTAGACCATATTTCTGATGGCATAACGCATTGTCTCGAAATAATTGGACATTCTTGGGTGGACTCTGACCATGTAGCAAAAAGAGTTGCAGATTTACTTNAATTGGAAAATGAAAGAGGTAAAAAAATTGGGGCAATCGGTTGTTTGACTGCTTCGAGTGATTCACAGGATACCATTTCTCANTGGATAGAAGGGGCACTATCCTCACCTATTGGTTCAGGAGGTGGTCAGTTTCAGAAATTCAAAGGGAAATCCCAAACAAAAGTACCCGCTTTCTGTCTGCATAGTGTAAATGCATTGAAATCTGTTAATGGGTGGGATGAGAGATTCATTACTAGTCAAGATAGCGACCTATCTATGAGGCTAATCGATGAAGGTTGGGAATTATGGCGTTCCGATGTTTCTTGTGTCTACATGCACAAGCGTTCTTCGCTATCTAAATGGTGGAAAATGTGCCACAGATATGGATTCTGGAGAACAAAAGTGATACTAAAGCACCCAAAAAGAACAGATTTTAGAGAATTTTTACCACTATTCGGGCTTGTGCTAATTTTTCTTCTACCAGAGTGGTGGTTCGCTCCATTAGCATACTTTACTACAATAATAGTGGTTGGTTTGGTAAATTCAAAATCAAAGTTTAGTTCAATTGTAGGGATTCCAATATGCCTTGCTATTTTGCATACAGCATTTACAATTGGTTTAATAGATGGGTTAGCAAGAAATGGCAGACCACCGACCGACCGTACATAACACACAAACTTTCATTCATGAAANACACAAGGGGNACTTAGATGACAAGACAGTTGACCTCTCTAGTTTTGTTGTTTACTCCGATTATAGTTCTCAATGCATTGAGGTTTATCATCACACCATTAGGNGATATGATGGCTATATCCACAAATCTAGAAATTGCATTAAATGCTGGTGCATTTATTGTGGGATTTTTCTTGTTCAAAAAAACCAGAATTGTAAGAGACCATGAGTGGCAAAGAAGTAAGGCTGTGAAATCAGTTGGTAATCATTTCAAAGCAGAGGACAGTGGAGTCTGGGAGAGAGATATTGTGATGGATACAAACCTTTCACTGGATGCTCAGGCTAGTCTGCAAGGACAGGTTGGAAAAGCAGTAGGTGGCCTAGCTCTGAATTCTGCTTCTGAGGTTGATACAGAGGTCGAGGTTGAGATGCTAGTCGANGCCGAGCATGTGAGACGAGCTCAGGCAAGAGTTTCCGGTGATGAGCAATTTGATGAATCGGGGGTAAATTCTACGATAGGGGCAGTAAGGAAACCTTCCCCAATGGACGCATTGCTAGACTGGATAGCATCGTTTAGAGGTAGGGATAAGAAAGCCGAAAGAGAACGCAAGAAAAAAGCCTCNATGCAAGAAAGGGTTGACAAATCTCCTGTAATAGCCCAGCGTCCAATTGCTCCAATACAGCCAATTAAGTCAGAAGAAAAAAGGGTTGTTCCAATGGAAATGATTTCAGTAACGGATGCTGGTGCTGAATCTGTTACAATCGATGAAGAAACCAATGAGGTTAGCACCCCAATTCAACGTGGAATCTCAATTGAAGAGATGGCTTATGGTACAGCAAAAAAAACNTCACAGCAATCAAGAAATCCTGCCTTTGCACCCCAACCAACATGTAGGCAATGTTCAACACCGAATCCAATTGGTGAAAGGTTCTGTATGAATTGTGGAGCAGAACTGTAGCGTTGTACTGAAGAACCCCAACCACTACCGATATATTGCCTGAGGTGAGATTTTGTCTGAGAAACGAGATTATTATGAGATCCTCGGCCTTGANAGAGATGCAGATGATAAGGCCTTGAAAAGAGCATTCAGGTCTCTAGCAAGAAAGTATCATCCAGACAAGAATGATTCACCTGATGCAGATGAAAAATTCAAAGAAATACAAGAAGCATACGCTGTACTTTCAGATTCTGAGAAAAGAAGGAACTACGATCGGTTCGGTCACAACGCTCCGGGTGGATCACCATTCGGCCCAGGAGGATTTCAAGGATTCAATATTAATCTTGAGGATATCTTGGGTGGAGACTTCTTCTCAAATATATTTGGCGGAGGTANAAGAAGGACTTCTCAAGCCCAAGGAAATGACATTTTAATCAGGCATGAGATTTCTTTAGCCACAGTATTGAATGGCGGTAAAGAAGAGATAGAGGTTGACCTTCCTACAACATGTAATGATTGTGAAGGAACAGGTGCAAAAGGTGGTGAAACCACACAGTGTTCGGAGTGTCAGGGGACAGGTCAAGTTAGAATTCGTCAACAGATTGGTCCGTTCGTTCAAGATTCTGTACGTAGTTGCTCTAGTTGTCAAGGCTCTGGCAGATCTTTTAGAGATAAATGTAAAACATGCTCTGGGGAAGGTATTCTCTCAGAGTTGCAAGTTCTAAGATTCGATATTCCCCAAGGAGCTCAAGNTGGCACAAGATTACGTATGCGTGGAAAAGGTCAACCTTCGCCATTCGGTAAAGGAATTCCTGGAGACTTGTTTATTGAATTAACAATTGAAGAACATCCCTGGTTTGAAAGAAATGGTATGGATTTGATTATGTCTCTCCCACTAGGTTTCAGTGATTTAGCTTTGGGAACTACAGTGAAAATACCCCACATAGACGGGAAGGAATTAGCAATCAAGGTTTCAGCAGGTACTAATTCCGGCGATACAATAACCATCTCGTCACGAGGAGTGCCTTCTAGCCGTGGTTTTGGAAGAGGAGATGTTGTAGTCCTGTGCAAGTTACATATGCCCAAGAAAATCGATAAGTTTACAAGAAAATCACTCGAACAAGTAAGGGAGACATTATCGGGACCAGATGATGTGATTGCAAGGATTACAGATGACGCATCTCAGAGAAGAGGATAATCACTCTTCACTATCATCATTTTGTCGATAAACCGTATTAGCAGGTTTGGCAGCAACGGGTTGACCGTCAACCATTCCCGACAAATATACATCAACTGAGTTAGCATTTCCTGACAAATCTACTCTTATGAACACTCTGGAGTTTGTGGAAATCGTGTCTAAGAATACTTCATTTGCTCTTTTCAGTAATTTCGGAACAACCTTCGCAACGCTCCATTCACCGCCATCATTCGCTTCAAATTTTAATGCAGCAACGCTCCATTCACAGTTCTGAGGGCGCAGACCAATGAGTATAGGCCAAGCCCCATCATCTCCAATTCTGTGATCTAAATTCCAAATTGCCATGTCAATACCGGTTGTGTAATGCCTTACTTCTGCCTCTCCCCAAGCTTCGAGAGCTTGTTCCCATTCTAGAGAGGATACCGATTTCAGAGCTCTGGTAAGGTCAGTTTGAGAAAAAGTCCCTTCATCCAACTTTTTGCTTAGCCATGCAAGGCGATTTTTCTTTCTAGCAAACTCTTCGGCATATCGTTTAGTTTTCTTTACGTTGATGACGAAAATTACGAATGGCAGAATAAGAATTCCACCCATTAGCCAGTAGAATATCTCAGCGGCCTCTTTAACGGCCTCAGAAGCAGGGAACCATGGTTCTTCGCCTTCATCGAGAACAGCCGTGTTAACACGGATTCTCCATTCCTTTTCTTCAGCATTGATATCTATTGAGTCGCTACCGTTGATGTGCTGTATGAGTATGAAGTGAGTTCCTAATCCTACATCGAGGGAAAGCTTGATTCTATCCATTGAATACGTTGCAGTTCTTTCATCTAATATGTCCCAAGTGTCCTGGTCGATGTTCATAATTTTGACCTGTATGTCGTATATGTCCCCCTCCACGACCACATCGACAAGGTGAACAGATTCATTCCATCCCGTTGTTTCAACTCGCAAAACGTCTTGATAGTCTCCCATATGCAGGGTTAATTCACCATCAAATGCACTCCCGTCCATCTCAATCAGGGGATACGTAGAATTATCGCTATTTGGTGATAAAGGTCTGAAACCGGGGGCGTCTATTCCCCAATCGGCATCATAGTGTGTGTGGAAGGATATGTTGGCAGCCCATCTACAATCACAATCCCACTTAAGCTCGAGTTGATAGATATTATCAATTCCGAGAATTCTGTCTCCTTGTTGTACACTATTCCACGGAGAAAAAGTGTCCGATGTGAATGCGTATCTATAACTGACATTGATGCTTATTCCATTTTCTAAATTTTGGGATTTTTCAATAATAGCCGACTGGTCAGCACCAACATAAGTAACAAATGATTTGTTTCCGATTCCGGTGGTTTCCCCTGATTGAGGCAGTAATGAATAACCATCTGTTGAGAAAATCCTAGTTTTCATCATCCATAGAGATTCTGGGTTTGGACTGGATACTGTAATAATCAGTCTTCCTGCGTCACTTATTGGGATCAATAATTCTTCTTTACCGCCTAGTGAGGTATTTAGAGCGGTGGAAATATCGTAGTCAAGTCTAGTTTCTGTAGATTGATTTTGGAAGTGAACCGATACCGAAATGGCAGAGGATGCGGCTTCTAGATTAAGTGAGACTATCTGGTTTGGCTGTACTAAGATAGAGAAAATATCTGCCGTGTCATTGTGTAGGTCTCCGGATACCAGAGTACCTGCGCAAGATGTGTTGACGACACCTTCCTGATTGCATACGGATGTATCGATATTAGGGAATTGCTCAGATGGAGCGGGTCTGAGGTTCGGCAATTCTTCGCTGATTGGTATAACCCATTGACAATTTTCTTGGTTTTCTAATCTGAATGTATGTTCACCAGCTTCTATTGATATACTAAAATCGCTATTGTTTGCCAGAATATTATCCTGCTCATCAATTACACTAGCCCATGTGTTTTCACAATCAAACCAAACTTGTCCCCCGACGGTGTTCGTGGTAAATGAATCGACAGCACTTGTAATAGGCATCAATAAAATGAGGCCTACAAGTATCAATACGACTCTTCCCATGTTGGGTGCGGTACACTCATCCTCCTTCAAATCATTCAAGACCAGCATACTTGTGGGATGTATTCATGGCAGGCTTAGGTCGTACTGTTCTGGCTCGCCAAAGAATGGCGAGATTGTGGGGACTCGGTGATAGGATTAATCCTATTTCGAAACTTCCAGGATTAGTTATCACGGATGATGAATTTGATGTAAGCATCGCACCATTCAAAACCACCAGCGATGGAGGAATTCCACGTAGGGTCCAACTGATCTCTAGAGCACCTTTCGCCCCTTGGGAGTCTACCGATAACGGTCCAACATTATCTGCATCTATCGGACTTGTTTTGCCACCTTCTTTAGACGAAGCGGATGCAGGTGAGGTGGCTTCAAAAGGTGACATGATTTCAATTTCCTGGCAATCTTTGAATCACGACCCTGAATTATTAGACCCTAACCTAAAGCCCCATGTTGTTATACTTAGTGATGCATTACAGTTAGCGAACAGACCAGGAAGACTTGTTCAGGCTATTCATGTGATCAAGAATCGATTTCCCGGATCTCTACTATGGACTCCCGGACTAGGTGGGCCTGATAATTGCGCTGTGTTGGCTTGGTTTGGTGTGGATCTGTTTGACACAACCCGTACAGCCCAAGCACAGGCGCATGGTGCGGTTTTGACCTGGAATGGCCCTCGCCCCGCAAACGCAAACGAAGTAGCAAATTCACATTGGGAGAGCGCGATTGCTGAAGTGCATTCAGCTATCTCGAGAAACCGACTGAGAGAACTTGCCCAATCACAGTCAATGAACAGCCCTAGGTTGGTCGAACATCTGCGCAGACACGACCAAATTATTCACTCGTCTGAAGGAGTTCTGTCCCAAGTTGTTCCACGCGGCACAGCATTAAGGATTCATAGTTCTGAAGGACATCATGACCCGGTCATAGTGGACTGGATTGATTTCATAACAAATGATTACACGAAGCCTAACGGTCTTGACGAAGTATTGATTTTATTACCTTGCTCGGCTAGGAAACCCTATTCATCTTCACAAAGCCATAAATCGTTCAGACGAGCAATAAATCACTCATCAGCACACGAAGTAATCGTAACCTCTCCGCTAGGCTTAGTGCCAAGAGATTTGGAGGAAGTTTGGCCTGCAGGGCACTACGACATACCCGTAACGGGAGATTGGACTAAGGATGAAGAATCAAGGGTCAAAGATATGTTAGATTCCCTGATTTCTCGAAATAATTACAGAGTCATAATCAATCACTCAGGCCTACAGTATGACTCCGATGTACGCGTAATAGACACTAGACAGGGTTTGAGCGCAACGAACTATGAAGCCTTGGACCGACTTAACAAGGCTGTTGATGAAAATATCCAAGTGAGAAAACGAAGTGGTGAGATGATAAATTTGGGCAATTTCAAATCCGTTGCAAGGTTTCATCACCTGAATGATGATTGGTTAAATGGGGTCCAAGTCAGGGGAAGATTTCCCAGATGGAAAATTCTGAAAGATGGAGAACAAATCGCGATGTGGTCTCCAGAACGTGGGAGTTTTTCGGTATCAAAAGCGTGTATTCCTTTGATGGACTCATGCAATTCCTTGAAGCGGATTTATTTGAAGGAAGATGTCAAATGGAAAGGAGATGTAAATCTCGTAAATTTAGAATCCTACAATAATTCAATCCGAGCTGGAGAAGATATCTTAGTCATGCAAGGCTCGCAGTGCGTTGGTTCTGCACGCGCCTCTGCTCCAGCCTGGGAATGGTCTGCTACACCGGGCAGACTTGCAAAAATGCATCAACGGCTGTGAGATTAATATTTTGTCCATGCGTAGTGGTTAAGAATGGGTGATAGTTCGGCGAAATGCTCGGAGGCTTGAATATGGCACGCATGTACGCTAAAAGGAAAGGTAAATCCGGTTCTAAAAAGCCACACAACGAAGATCTGCCAGAGTGGTCAAACACAGATGCTAAAGANGTCACTGAGTTAATTATCGAGTTAGGAAAAGCCGGTCATTCATCTGCTGTGATTGGGACAATGCTCCGAGATCAGCATGCTGTGCCAGATGCAAGGCGAGTCCTTGGAAAAAGGATTGCCGCAGTATTGTCGGAAAATGGTATTGGCGGTTCATACCCTGANGATATGATGAATTTGATGCGCAAGGCGGTCGGTATTATCGACCACTTAGGCTCTGGAAATCATAAAGATATTCACAACAAAAGGTCTCTTGAATTAACTGAAGCAAAAATTCGCCGTTTGGCAAAGTACTACATCAGCGAAAACAGGCTCCCATCAGATTGGAAATACAAGCGTGATGAGTTGCGCTTGATGGTTGAGTGATTTACACTCACTTTGATAACCGTCAGCCG
This sequence comes from Methanobacteriota archaeon, assembly GCA_002720115.1. Lineage (GTDB taxonomy): Archaea > Thermoplasmatota > Poseidoniia > Poseidoniales > Poseidoniaceae > MGIIa-K1. Next base: position 12,496 of record PBGS01000020.1, on the reverse strand, counting down.
GTTCATACATCTGGGTGCGTGAATGCAAAGCCTGTTACGTTGTTCTGTCTTTTCATCCTTAGAAGGGCAACTGAACGATATTGCAGCAAAAATTGAATCCTCAAAAGTGGTACACCTCCTAGCACCTGCAGACGTTGAAGGAGTTTTGGCATTAGCCCAGTTNGAATCCGCTTTATTGGATAATTCGCAGAATTACATGAGGAAGATTCTTCCCCCCAGACGCCACGTAAGTCGTGACAGTAAAGCCGACTTACCTGTTGCAGAGGGGCTTATCATTCACATTGACCCATTTCATGAAACTCAATCATCGCTGGATATACAGGAAAACCAAGTCCACTTATTTCCAATATCTGTTAGTGTTAATTTTTCTGGTTCAGTAAAAGAACACAATGGTGCTGTTGAGTGTGTTGCATTGTGCGCTGCAATAGCTGAGATTATTTCTTCTGATGGTGCTAGAGTTAGAAAACTACGTCCAATGTCATATTCTGGTAGTTGGTTAAGAAGTGGGGCTGATGCTGATTATGANCCAGTTCTTTCTTTGCTGAGAGATCATTTAGACAAGGAGGGTTCTATTGAGATTAGACCTTTACCNGAAGTTCCTAACCCGGAAGTTAGCATGATACCTGGATTGTCCAAGATGATGCTAAATCGCTTAACAAAAGGTTGGGAGTCGATGAACCTTGACCAGAGAAGTGCAGCAATTAGCGAGTTGGTTCTACCATCTTTAAGATTTGATGAAATTTCAACAATGCGGTTAGAGGAATTAGTATGGCACAGAGCAATGATTTCAGGACATAAAATCGATATCGCAAGTCANTTATATGTTACGAATAATCTCTGGCCTGACGATGAAACCAAGGCTAAGTTACATGCAAGCAATATTCTCGACAAGCTCATCGTTAANGGGCATCTTTAGTTANTCTACAATTTTGAGAATTCGGCCGCATCCTTCACATGGCAATCTTAGCGGCCTTTCATTGGAATATATCGTAGTAGGTGAATTGCACGCTGGGCAATCAATAACCGGGTAATTATTCTTTGATTCTTTTACAACCCCGCCCTTCCGTCTCGGGCTAGCAATCGCAGTTATTATCCAGATGCTTACGGAGATTCCGGCNACTAATCCAACAGTGAAAGGATTGTAACCAAGGTAAAGCGCCAAGAATACAACTGGAATTAGTACCATCTCAATCCAAAGCGCTCCTCTTCGTTTATTCTTCGTCAGATTCAATGAAAACCATATTCCTCCAAGAATTAACGAAAGTGTCAANACACTCAAACTCAAAGGAGCATTTAGGTAGTTGCTTGTAGGCAAAGCATTGAATTCAAAAGTCGCACTTGGTTTCAACCCCTCAACAGTAATTTCAATGCTCTCTCCTAGTGGTGTTCTCCTGTGAGACATTTCTATTGAATCCTCACCTACAATTGATGCGGCAGTTAAGCTAGCCATCATCCCTGTATCGATTGTAATACTCATGTCCATACCTGACCANATTGGAGTTGGTTGTACTATTATGAAGCTACGGAACAAGACNGCTTTCTTGTTTTCTTCTAGAACTTCTAGGGTTGTAATACTCAGCGTTAGTGGATGTGGAACNACATTCTTTTTTCCTTGCAAATCCACNGAAAANGAAATTCTTTCAAGTTCTTGGATACTACCACCGATTAATTCTTCCAGTTCTAAAGCCATTCCCTCATTCATGTATGTTGGACCCAAATTTACCATTTGGCTTTCAAATTCATTTCTTTCCACGTCATCTACAAATCGATTTCTACGATCTTCATCGCTGACTGTACCTGATTGAAAAATTCTCAATGGTTGNGANAGTGATGTATCGTCAGTTCCGATGTTGTCCATTCCCCAACGCATCCAATATGCCATCGCTCCATCAATCGTCAGGTCGATTTTTCTCTCTAAAGTAAGATATCCATCTTCAGAATCAAGATTCATCTCCATGGATGCTACAAGATGTGAACCACCACCATCGGATCTCAACGGCTCTTCTGATGGATAAAATCCACTACCACCCTGGTCACCGATATCCACGGGTTCGATAGAAAAAGTCGTAGAACCAGTTTGTACTGGAACACCTGACTGTATTTGTATACTTGCTGATATTGTAATATCCTGCAGCCCTGAGCTGGTGGCGATCCATGTCCATGTCAGTCTNACATACTCCCCGCTACTTGTNACGATGGGGTCTCCACTAACCATNCCGTTATTGACTCTAAGTTCCAGAGTAGTCGCATGNGCAGCGGTCATTTGACCGAATGGTGATGCAACAATTAGAGAAACATAAACTTCCATTCCCTCAGTGACTGGTTCTTCTACTACCAAATCCACCAATGGCATATCACCAGTTAGTGATGAATCATCACCATTACCTCCCCACTTGAACGTCAAGCCGGCATCGGTTTCAGGAACACTGAAAACAACTGTGCTTGCAAGTAGCGTGACAGAAATTGAACTTGAGGATGCGATAGAGCCAGATTCAACATTTACATTGATGCTAAGGGTTCCTTCCCCTGCAGGCAGAAACGAGTTAGATTGGTCCGTATTACCGGTGTANTCCTCNCCTCCTATCTCAATCTTAACAGTTGCATTGATTGCTACNCCGCCTGCGTTTGCGACTTCATAATCAATTNCAAATTCCCAGGTAGANGAAGGNTATGAACCGGTCCATGCNGGATTGATTTCCCAGCTTGCNATTTCTTGTTGCTGAGCGATAGCATCCGATATGGTNTATTCTTCAGATTCATCACNAAGAGAGGCGTCAAATGGTGACATCGTTGCAGAGGAACCAGAACCGATTAGGAATAATTCGACGGGGCCGGANTCACAGCAGACCTCAACACTATCTGCGTTTACAGCATTAAGTGGTAAGGTTGCGAACAAGACAATGACGCACAGAAGCAGAGGCTTTGTAATGCGCATTTNAGAAACCTACCATTACCATCTGTAAGGATTACATTATTCAAAACTGTGGCCNGATGGGCACNATACCCGTTCAAAGNGCCTTTTCGAGGAGGTTTCCGAGTTCTTTCTCAAATAGACCAACCAACGCCTCTCCGACCTCACCCTGAAGTTCATCTGGAAGAATCCTCAAACCAAGCCTTGCAGCAGCCCTGCTTGCCTTCAATTCAGCGTAAACAGAACGGGCTTTTGCGTTGAAATAGTAAGAAATGGCATCTTTTAATTCATCTTTCAGTTCCTTGTCTGCCTCTACTTTTTGCCTGATGTAAGTTTTAATTTCATCTTTAACTAAGTCACGTACGGCTTCTATTAGGATATCTTCTGTAGCCATTAGTTCTTTGACTTGNGAACCAAGGTTNCCAGTTAGCAGACGNTCGATTGCCATANCAAGGCCTAGAAGCCAACCGTTTTGAATCCACCTATGGTATAGTTGAATAACCTAGTCTCCCTAAAATTTGTATGGAATTTTCAACAATCGGNGCCGAAGACTCAATNGAAGAGGCAAAAAACAGATTAAATTCTGTAGACATTTTGGTTGTATGGGGAACTGAGAATATTTTGGGCGTCATCACAAAAGACCACATTGACAGGATTGGAAATTGCGGTGAAATATGTGAATTAGATATCCTCGTTGATCCTGATCCAGTGGTTTGTTCTAGGTGGAAACCGAAATACATTGTAACTACAGATGANGGGGAGCCAGTAATGGTTAGTCATGGACCATGANTAAGCCGTCATCTTCGATGATTGCATAACCAATTCGTTCCAACTGAACAATAGTTCCTTTCTTGTAGTTATGATTCTCCAAGATACCATCAATAATTTTGATTTCTTGCCCTGCTGCAATGGTTAATTTTGANGGATTTCCTCCTGCAACCCAGTGTACAACGNTTCTTTTATCGCTCCTATCGATACTCTCCACGTTTCCAAATTCATCGATGTCACACAAATCTTTGAGTCTAATTGGTTTACCGAGGTCCTCATCTTCAACCCAGATTTNGCTGTCAATAGAGAATTTCCGCATAGGCATTTCAGTGTCGGAGTGAGNAGATATTTCTCCCTGTTTTGGATATTTTCCGATTAATTTTATTGATTTGGGATTTCTAACAAANGCTAGCCTAGGNGCTTGTGAGTCAATTGCTTTCGTATTGTGTGAATACAGAGTTGATAGTGGCACTGAAATATCTTTTTGGGTGAGCCCTAATTCTATCCAGAAAGCCCTGAGAGATTCTGCCTTAATGCCTCTTCTTGAAAGTGCAGACAATGTTGGCAGTCTAGGGTCATCCCATCCAGAGTAAGCACCTTCAGCAATATCATTTTTCATTTGCGAAGTGGAGAAGGCTCCGAATTCGTGAACTTTTACCCTACCCCAATAGATGGTCTCTGGATAAGTCCACCCAAAATGCTCGTACAGAAGGGTCTGTTTTCTTGTCGAATCCATCAAGTCCTTGCCCCGAATAATGTGCGTCACACCTTGCAAGTAATCCTCGACGGCTGATTGGAAGTCCAAGAGAGGCCACACTCTCCATCTGTCGCCAACACGAGGATGCGGATTTGTTTGAATCCTGGCTGCTGGCCAATCCCTGAGTGCAGGATTCTTCAGAGTCATATCCGTCTTAACTCTCAAAACAGCTTCTCCGGGTTGGAAACCATCTGTATGATTCATTTTTTCCCAATTTATTTGGTTTGTCTCAACTGAATTGTTGCGACATGGACAATTTGTTTTCGAAATTCGAAATTCTCGAAATAGTTCGGCTGAACAGGTGCAAACATAACCAAAACCACCGTCTAGCATTTTTCCTGCATATTCGTGATAATGCTCCATACGCTCACTAGCAACCACTACTCTATGTGCAGGGAATCCGCAAAGCCATTCCTGCTGCTTGGGTATGGAGTCGTATGCTTCTAGCATAGGTGGCTTTACAGTGGTATCTGTATCATCAAATCTCAAAATTAATTCGCCGTCATTGTCTTTTGCATATTGACCATTAATCACCAACCCTCTTGAGTGTCCAAACGAAAGAGGCCCGTTTGGATTTGGTGCAAACCTCAATACTGGTTTCCTACCATTTAGATTCGGTAGTTCAGGAAGACCTTCTCGTCTTGCTTTTACTTTCTTTTCCAGTAGCTCTGGTGCCTCAATTTCTAGAATGCCTCTGACCTTTTCTAGCCCATCTGTGATTGCTAGATTGTTTGCTTTGGCAACCTCTTTTGCTACTAGGGGTGCTATTATTTTCCCGTGGCTTCGCAAATCTTCTCTACTACCCATTATTCTACTTATGACAGAACCGGCCTGGCCTTTGCCATCATATTGGAGGCTATTTTGCAAAGCAAGATGGCGAATAAGGTCCAATGTAGATTGGTCGGGTTGCCACTCCATGTACATCCGTAAGGCTCATACTTATTCAAAACAAGGTTTGCTGAGGGCTATTTGGTCGTGGTGGTGGAGTAGTTCCCATCGCATCACTTACGGTTTTCCATGACCACCTCAGACAATCGTGTGGCAATCTTCCTTTGATCAATTCCTTAACCGCCAGTTTTGTTTTGGGATCTGAAGGATATCCACTTCCTAGGTCAATTCCGAGTGTGGAAGACAAATCTTCGACATAGTTGTCTCTTGTCACTTTAGCGATTATACTAGCCGCACCCACCTCAAGATGATTTTCATCGGCTTTGTGCTCAGCCCTACATTCTCTGCCAGAAATTTCTGACACGTTTTTCGCAAACCGTTCTGCGTCAACATCGCATGCATCTAACATAATATGTCCCTCCGGCATAACGGAAAGAGACTCTGCAAACAATTCTACCTCCAAGGTATTCAAGTTGCTGGAATTATCAATACGGTCTGGCAAGCATATCACTACCTTATGCGGCATTTCAATAAGAATTTCATACAATTCTTTTCTTCGTTTTTTACTCAAATCTTTTGAATCTTTTACACCCAACCTTTTGAGGTCACTTTGCGAGACCGATGCGAATGCACAGACGACAAGTGGTCCGATTACCGCTCCTCGTCCTGCCTCGTCCACACCAATTTTCATTATATCACTCACAGGTCAAGGTCTTCAACATCAATATCTGATTTTACACTGGTTTCCTTTTTTGGGACAGGAACGGTTCTCTGAGTGATTGGGACTGCATCATCCGGAAGAGATGTATTTGCTACATGAGGAGTACTCACATCGCCTTCGGCTATGTCACTAACGAGAGTGTCTAATTTAGTTTTAGTAGCCATAATGTCATGATGGTCTAGCACAGTACTAGCGGCACCCAACAATCCAGAATCTACAGGTTCTGCACTAATTTTTCTTTCCCCAGCCCTTGCGTTAAACATTCCTGTGAACACATCAGCAGGCATTTCTGGAGACCTTGCAATCTGTGGTAAATCCTGTTTTTTCTTGGAAAACTCAGCCATCCAATCCTCGGGCTGGTCCAAATCGTAACTATCTATTTTCTGAAGATTCATAGTATCAATTCTATCTCTTCTGTCCCTAATAGCCTTGCTAATCATTAGTCCGCTAATTGCAGTAGCTGCCATAATCCATTTCCAAGCCCAAAGTATTGCAAAGATGGTCGAGCCAAAATCGGTTAAAGAGCGAATAAAACCCGCTTCGCTATCATTACTTTGTCTCGAGCCTTCGAAACTCGTGTTGGCAGAAAATCTGAATGGGTTTTCTCCGTCAAGTCTGCTATGGGCTGTTATATTCAGGAAAAAATCGTCATCTGATTTCTGATCATTGGGTACTTCAGCCCACGCTCTAAATGTGAAATTAGCCCCCTTATCGATATTGACAATCTCAAATGACCTTATTTTGGTTGAACCCTCTTCAACTATGGCATTGTTTGGAGGAATAAAGCTCATGTCGGTAAAATATGATGACGTCATTCTTACAACAAGGCCATCTGCTGTATTTCCATCATTCCTCATTGTAATTGCTACTTCCAATCTTCCATTGTTTACACTGCTGGTAGAATCCTCCCAAACCCAGTTAATTTTCGGGGCGGTTTGAGAGTTAATCTGAATCGAGTCAATTAATTCACCACTCGAGAGACGTAGATTTATTGTGGCAGAGGACTCTAAGAAACCAGGTGCATCAGTGAAAGTAGTCAAGTTAAGAGGAATATTATCGATAAATTCGTTTTTTGATAGTATAATCTTATCCGGTGTTATTTCATAATACATGCCATCTTGGTTAACAACTTCAAGAATAAATTCCTCTCTGAAATTCCCGCTATTTTGTATTCTGAGGAATTCTTGGCAAGTAACGTTCCAATTTACGGATTGGCAGTTACTACTAATGAGACTAATCTCTCCATCACGAATCCAACCTATTTCAGATGATATTGACAAACTTTTCATCCGTTGAGGGAAAGACTGAGGCATGAGAATTAGGTCGACTTCTAGTTGCCCCTGGTTTGTATTTGGTGCATCGAATCCTACTTCTAAAGTTCTAGATTCATTCGGTTGCAGAGGCTCGAACTCAAAAGCATTGAAAAGTGCGACAGTCCAATTATTTACATCAATCCTGTCGTCATTGATGCCACCATGGCTTATTGATGCATCAAGGTAAGTTTCGACATTGCCATTGTTCCGTATTTTTACTTCAAGTCGATCATTTTCTCCGGGCTCTACGCTAAGATTATCTGCAACATAATCAACGGTTATATTGTGATAAGTCTGCATTTCAAGGCTGAAATTCCAGGTACAAATGCCACGGTCTAAACCTGATATGGCTTCAAGTGTGAACACCGGACCCGTTCCTGCCAAGGGTGCGCCATCTACAATCGGGGGAGTGATAATGTAAAAATTAACGAATTGATATGAGGATGCACTTAGATCAACAAATAACTCGTCGTCGTTGTTACTATCGTTATCAAATCCAAACTCCCAAACTGATTGTGTATTGAATCTAAGTCTCACAGTGTCATCATACATTGCATTATTGCTGAGATTCACAGCAAAACTTGTTCGTACGTCTTGAAGAACATAGAATTCAGATCCATCGTTGGAACCAAATGTTAGATCTGACCATCTTGATATCAAAACGTCGACCTCATGTGTCTGTGTCCAACCTTGGTCCTCTTGGCAGGAAAATCTCAGACTGAAAGTAATTGTTTCGTAGTTTACGTTAGGCAGAGCTGTCAAGTTAATCGTCGTTTCACCCAGCCTCCCGGATGCAACTCTTATCCAATCCGTACTCAATCCATCGATTGTCAGATTCGAGTGAATTTGATTTACCTCTACACTTATGTGGCGTTCAGTGTTTACAATATTCTGCCAAGCAATTCTAATTTGTTTTGTTTCACCTGGATGGATGATTACCTCTTCGTCAATAAATAGACTGAATGGTTCGTCATTTGCTGTTACCACAAATGATGGTACAAGCAACGCTGCTAGAATTAAAGCCAGCAATCGGTGCATAGCCCTGCTAAGGTAACTAACATAATAACAGACCGCTGTTTTTGTTTGGTTCAATTCAAACACGCATGTTTGGAAACAAAATGGTATATACCCATGCAAAACGTTGCGTTGCAATGCAGAGAAAAATCTCAACCATATTTGTAGCCTTATTGTTGCTTAGCGCACTGCCTACCATAGCAACAGCAGATGAAACGAAAGATATACCAACAAATGCATCAGAAACAGGAGTGCACAACTCCCTTGTTGCTGCACTAACACAAGCCGGTCTTGCATCAACACTATCTGGTGATGGTCCGTTCACGGTCTTTGCACCAACAGACCAAGCATTTGCTGATGCAGGTATCGACTTGGCGTCGTTTGACACCGATGAGGAAAACGCAACTCTAGTCGATATTTTAACCTACCACGTTGTATCTGGAACTGTGATGTCTTCTGACTTGACAGACGCCGGAACAACTGACGCACTTAATGGCGACAAATTGTCATTCACCGTTACCAACACAGAGGTGAAGGTAAATGATGCAGTTGTAACAACCGCAGATGTAGTCTCTTCCAACGGCGTGATTCACGTGATTGACACAGTACTAATGCCACCAGTCGATGTTTACGTTAGTGACGGATCTATGTCTTCTCCATATTTTGAATTCTACACTGACGCTGCTGGAACAAATGCGATAACAGAGATTGACATATCCAAGAATTACAAGTTCCAGAGACTAAACAACCCATCAACACACCCATTCTACTTGAGTGATGTTGACTATAACACAGATTCTACAGAACACATGATCATCGCAGGCGATGGAACTAGTTCTGCAGGTATTTCAGATAATGAATCATTCACGGTATTCTTTAGAGACCAATTCGTTGTCCAAGATAACCTTCAGTACTTCTGTACAGTACACAACAACATGATTGATTCGTTTACACTAACTGAACCACTGCCAGATATTCCCACGGTTGCAGCAAGTACCAATATTCACACCTCGTTGATAGCTGCGTTAACACACGCAGATCTAGTTACAACTCTCCAGGGAGAGGGTCCGTTCACAGTGTTCGCTCCAACAGACCAAGCATTCATCGATGCTGGAATCGACTTATCCACTTTCGATACTGACGAGGAAAATGAGACATTAGTAGACATGCTACTATACCACGTGCTACCCGGTGAAGTGCCTGCTTCCGCAGTAACAGATGGACTTGTCGCACAAATGGCCAATGGCGAAAATGCAACATTCACCGTCGATTCTGAAAGCGGGGTTATTATGATTCAAGATGCAACTGTAACTACAGGAAACGTATTTGCCTCAAACGGTATTGTTCATATCGTAGACAAATTAGTCCTACCTTCTACACCAGATATCCCAGCAACAGCACAAAGCACAGGAGTACACAACTCACTGGTTGCTGCCCTAACTCAAGCAAATCTTGTTACCACACTACAGGGAGATGGTCCTTTCACAGTGTTCGCACCAACAGACCAAGCATTCATTGATGCTGGAATCGATCTTTCCACTTTCGACACCGATGATGAGATTGCGACATTGGTTGATATTCTAACGTACCACGTAGTACCAGGACAGATCATGTCAACTGAACTAGTAGACGGAGGGACTGCACAGACTGTAAACACCGATGAAATAACATTTACAGTCAGCGCAGATGGTGTAATGGTTAACGGTGCAAACGTAACCCTTGCCGATGTTACTGCTTCCAACGGTGTTATTCACGTCATCGATAAAGTCTTGATGCCACCAGCTGATGTGGTTGAAGAACCTGCTGTTACGTGTGACCTGACTATAGGAATCACGTCTGATGGATATGGATTCTCGCCAGCGTCTGCTGCCATCGAGGTCGGAAAAACAGTATGTTGGAAGTGGACTGACGAGGATATGGCTCACAACGTCAAAGAAGTGACTGGTCAAAAATCCACAACCTATGTAGAGAACGGAGTTTATTCCGGAGAACAATCTACCACAGTTGATTTCCACCATACGTTTACAGAAGATACAGTATTCTACTATGCGTGTGTTCCACACATATCCATGGAGATGTTTGGAAAAATCACTGTGGGTGAGGGCAATCCTGAACCAGCAGTTGTTGAGAAGGAAGACAAGAAGGAAGAGAACACACCAGGATTCCTTGGACTAACCGCAATCATAGCAACGCTAGGGGCGGTCCTCGTCGCAAGAATGCGTCAAGAAGAAGATCAGTGAAGTATCCGAATTTGACAATTTATGCCGCTGCAGCCACTTGAAAATTAGTGGTTGCAGCGGCCCCTATTCTTGGTAGAAATATTGACAGTAGAGTTTTGGAAAATGGGCGTAGTTGCCTTGCCCTTACACAAGCTCCGATTTCACTGTACAGGGTCCTTTAGTACACTGGATAGTGCGAGAGCATCGAACTGCGCACCGCTCATTGGTACATTCAACTCGAAAGATTCGGATACATGTGGATCTATTTCTCCGCATTCTCCAATAACTGTATTTTTGACAACGATATTGGCAGCTCTTCCGGTTAACCAAGGACCAGATTCGATTGGCTCAAGCGACCAATCTGTGCAACCAAGGTCTCGCATCAGGGCCTGAATTCGGCCACGTAGTGATGCGAAACCTCCAGAGTTTTCTGCAACCAAGAATGCGAATCTATCTCGGTTAGCATGGTCGATAACAACGCTACCTAACTCATAGACTCCCTGTGGTAAATCATGATGGCGATTTGCAGCAAGAAGCCGCAGTAGACCTGGGAGAATATTCTGGCGCAGAATGGTATGGTCAATTGTAATCGGATTAGTCATTCGTGTTACTGAACCATCGGGTTTCCACCTAACTGAGTTGAATTGGTCATCATCATTTGAGAGTGTTAACGATTGAATCTGTATCAGGCCTAGGCCTTGCAAAGCTTCTCTAATTCTTCGGCGAAGATGTCCATCTTGTCTAGGAATTGCTGTTAATGGAGCCTTGGGTACATCGTGCGCAAGGTCATCGTATCCGTGACCAATTGCGACCTCTTCGACGAGATCGATTGGGTGCAATATGTCGAATCTCCAACGGGGCATGGAAATTGAGAGAACACCTGATAAATCTCCGTTGTAGACTCCGCCCATTCTCCTAATTGCATTCTCGATTTCGTCATCGGTGAATGAGTTTCCTAGAATTCCTTCAACCAATGAGCGCTCAACTTTGTGTTCGATAGGTGAACCGTTAAGATTCCATTCTCTGCCTTCACATGTTGTAACACGCACCGACTCAATTTTACCCCCTAGAACAGAAAGTTGTAAGCAAACCAGCATCAGTGCAGATTCACAAGCACGGATATCAAGGCCCGTTACATCGATGAATAAATCACGGGTCTTCGTAGTAACAGTTGTGTGGTCACCATTGATAATCGGCGGGAAGGATAGCACAGCATCATTGGAATCAAAAATAATTGGAACCTTGTCCATCCCTTCCAAAAGATGTGCGTAATCTACACCCTTAGGGTGCTCTTGCAGAATTTCATCAATTGTCATTTCTTCTTCCATTGCAAGAGGTATGAATGAATGCTGACGGCCTACAGCTTCCACTCTAAACGGTGGAGCAATTGTTGCTAGGTCATGAACACCAATCGATGCTCTCTTTCTTCCTCTCCCTAAAGCGAAGTGCAGCTTTTCTTGATGGTCCATCAGACGCTTAATTACATCCTCATCAATATCGATTCCTCTGACAATAGCGCCCAAGATAACGGGTCGGATGTTCGATAATTCTGGAGAGACTTTCATTGAGATAGTACCTGGATGAACCAACAACCTTGGATTCGGTGGTGAGTCATGTAAGAAAGGCATCATTCCATGAAACAAGGTTTCAGGGGATAACAAGTCAGGTCTATCAGGAAATATCTCGATGTCCAATACTTCTTCATTGCAAGTGTCAATATCTGTTCCCATCAGCGGCAATCTAAATGCTAAATCTTCAATATCGTGTTTCCGACCCTTAGACTCAACTAAAAATCTCAAAAGAGATTGCTCCACGCTTATAGTAGGCATAATTTCACCTTGCAAACCAGTGCGGCATAGGTCTGTCATATCCTGCTAGTCTCAGTCCGCTTACAGCGGCAGTGTC
>PBGS01000019.1 GCA_002720115.1 Methanobacteriota archaeon | reverse complement strand
TCTTAGGTTTCCCTCCAGGAATCCATAGACGGTTCCTTTGATAGCGTCTAAATCTACAAATTGTATTCCTTCTCCTTCATTCTGAGATAGCCACAAACATTTTTCTGCAGGGATATCGAAGTCAACGGAAATCTCTTCCCTTGTTTTTCTGCTTATTACAAGTAGAGGTTTACCATTTTTTCTCAGATTTGATGCTAATTCAAACAATTGGTTGCTGTTGCTTGAATAGACACATCCAGGCCTCAAAAGAATACCAGGCCTTATTGCTCTATGAACTAAAGACGCAGCCTTTGCTTTGACAAATTCCGGAGCCTCAACGGTAGCATCGATTGTGGGTAATTTACTNGCTNTGGTCCATGCATTTGTTCTATTGCTTATGTTTTGCCACCATTCCGAAGATTTGTCTTTTTCTGGAGTCTCAACGTTTAGATGTGCCGCAGGATGAAGGTCCAATATCTGCTGGACGTCAACACCCTCTATCAATTGAATTAAACAATCTAGCTCCTGACAATCGCTCTCTATCTCTATCAGGGCATCAACACTGTCCAATATTGCGTCACATTGATGGATTGCTGCAGCGATTTCTCCGTTGAAAACTATTACTTGGCCAACTCTTGGCATTTTTTGATTAGGTGTCCTTTCGGTCCGCAGATAGCCGTTTGTACCTAATTTGATCATTTCATTTAGTAGGGTTGCGAGAATACCAGCGCCTCCGCGCCTCTCCTCGATGATGTTGCCCGGTGGTAACTCAACCATGCGCATCCCTACGAGATGGTTGGTGATTGTACCCCTCTTGAATGATGAGGTTGAAACAGGCATTACAACGACGGTTTCATGTCCTTAATCCGAGTGGCGGTTGTATGGACGTGCCAGTAGGTATGATTCCCTTCTCGAATACTAGGTCGGGTAAAGAATATGCTGATTCGATAATTAAAACTAAACTCGGCAGAGCTTTGATGTTTTCGATAATCGTTCTAATAGGTTTGAATTGGTTAATGATTATTTTATTTGGGTTTACTAACATATTATTCTCTATCGGTGCTGTTTGCCTATTGTTTGGTTTTTCGATAAAAATAGCTAAAATCAATAGTTTGGTTCCTTTGGTCGTAAATCTCAATCATCCTTTTATGGAGTCTGGCTCGGTAGCAGAATCACAAATTATGGTTAAGTTTGCTGACAAATGGATAGATCCGGGTAATAACAGACTAAAGCTTGCAAAAAACAACCTTGGTCATTGGATTGTTCACAGGCAAGATAACGATTTGTCAATACTTTCTATTTGGGTAACCAATCAAAAAGAGTCGATTTTGAACAAGCATCTTTTGATAATTAATCAAGCAATTTCACTCAACAATGCGGTAAATGAATCAAATAATGAGTTTGATGATGCTAGGGAGAGGGAAGCACAGGAATCCGCGCTACTGGAGAGAAACTGGTTGCCTGAAGAAGAAATTGAGGTTCAAGGCCCTATTTCTCGAATGTTTTCGAATGAATAATAAATGCACTTCGCAAACATATGTTGCACCGTACCTTCAAAAGTCCTATTCTAGGTAGACAAAGCATGGCCGAGGAAAAAACACGGGCTGACCTGACATCGTCCCTTGACGAAGGTCACCGTGAACTTTTGATCGGCGGGGGCCTCTCAAGGAGATTTACAAAATTGCCTCTTTGGTTATCTCATCCCTCAAACATCGGCGCTTTTTACGGTCTTCTTGTATCTACGGCATTGATACTACCTTATGCTACAACGGAGGAATTTTGGTTCCCATTGTGGCTTTTGCATGCGAGTTTGCTGATATCTGCTACCGCTTTCCTTGGGATTATTAGTCGTCTGATCAATGCCTTAACCGGTAGAATGCCCCTCCCAATCAATAGAAAAATTCTCTACCCTATTCCATTTATTGGATTTACATTCCTGACTCTCATTCATACAGAACTACTAGTAAATAATAACATAACGATATTCACCGCATGGTGCTTATTGATGGCCCCCGGACCAATTTACATACATCTTTCTTGGGCGCCTAGGTGGAGACTTCTGTGTATGATTGAAGACGGAAAGAATCCGTTCAAAGGTGTTCCAATCAAAGAATATCTTAACGAAGATAAAGACGATGAGATAGTTATTGATGATTCGGAATTAATGGCTGTTGTAGATTCATTCCAAATCGAAGAAGAATAGCGTCCTATCGACAATAATAGTAGTTTCATTCTCGCACTACCTATCCAAATTTGTCTAAGCAGATTATTACTATGAGATTAGATAAGTCCGACAGTTTTACCAGCAGATTCGAATATCCTCAAGACCTCATCTAGATCATCACGGGTTAAGCCAGCAGACATTTGCGTGCGCACTCTAGCCTTATCTCTAGCAACCATTGGAAATACGATCGCGCCTGCCATTACGCCTTGTTTCAACATCTCACTAGAGAGGTTTTTTGCGGTTGATGATTCACCACACATAACCGGGATGATTGGTGTGGTTGATACTCCTGTGTCAAAACCTAAAGATTGCATCTCACTACGGAAATATTCGGTATTGTCCCACAATCTTGCATGATGTTGAGGCTCATCCATGAGAACCTCCACCGCTGCTTTTTGTGCTGCTGCAACTCCGGGCGGCTGAGATCCTGATAGTAGCCAAGACCTGGAGTGATTGAGAGCATGATTTCTTACGATTTCCTTGCCTGCAAGAATTCCTCCTTGGACACCTAAAGCTTTGGAAAAGGAGCCTCCCTCAAAGTCGACTCTGCCTTGTAGTTTGAAGTGGTCTACTATTCCTCTTCCTCCATCACCAAGCACTCCTTCTCCATGACAATCGTCAACCATTACCATTGCATTGTGTTCTTCAGCTAATGCAGTCAATTCATCCAGTGGGCATATATCTCCATCCATGGAAAAGACCCCGTCAACAATTATTAGTTTCCTATCAGAATCATCATTTTCTTTCAACACCTGTTCTAAGGCCCCCATATCGTTGTGTGGAAATACAGCTCTCTTTGCTTTGGTCAGCCTGACCCCGTCAATAATTGAGCCGTGATTAAGTTCATCTGAGATTATTACATCCTGTTTGCCTTGTACCAAAGAGGGTATTAATCCAACGTTTACAGTGTAACCGGCAGAATAAATCAATGCGGATTCGACGCCTTTGAATTCTGCAACCTTTCGTTCAGCTTCTAGGTGAATATCCATAGTTCCAGCGATTGCCCGTACCGAACCACTTCCAGCTCCATATTTCCTGATAGCAGCGATTGAGGCTTCAACGACTTTAGGATGCGTTGTCAAGTTGAGATAATTATTTGCTGAAAGCATGATTGTTGGCTTTCCGTCCATCGTACAGCGCGGAATATTAGCACTTTCTAGTGTTGGAGGTTGCCACAGCAATGATTGTTGTTTAAGATGGTTGTATCTTTCCTCCATCCACGTTAGGTCTCCTGCCATGCGCATGCCAAGGGAAAGGCCTACATGTTGTTTTGCTTGGTGACAGAACAGTCATGAGTGGGAGACCTCTCGGGCGGCCCATGCGGATTGAAGGTGTGGTATCGTCTGGCCTTGGAAGAGCACATATCTTCATGTCGCAGCACCACTATCAGGAGCAATTCAAAGCTATAATTGGCATGAGCGCTTGGCCGGGTACTCTGAATGTGCATGTTCGGGGTGAATCTTTGACAGAGTACAAAAAGCTACGAGTATCTGCTGGCTTGGAACAAGGTGTCGACAGCGGAATTCAAGCCCATCAGATAAAAGGCTTTGACAGAGATGGAGTTTCATTCGGCGGTGCAACTGCGTTTATTGGAAAATTCATCGCAGATGAAGCGACCCATGAATGTGCGATTTTAATTCCAGATTTAACCCGACATGAAGATGTTGTTGAAGTCATCGCTGGTGTATTTTTGCGAGAATCATGCTCAGTGGAAGATGGTGATAGTGTCAGTATCGTCCTTGAATGATATCGAACTGCCGAATTATAATTTCCTTCTGTTGCTGTCTGCAAATTTCCTGCCAACGAGAACTGGATTTATCCGGTACCGGTATATCAGGTTCTTCCGATTTTAGGTCTGGAAGTTCTTCCCATTCCACTGACCAGAGAATCAACCAGTCTGCTTCTGCTAGACCCAAATCGATTTCGACATCTGGATTATCCCTTGCTTTTATCACTAACTCTAGATCTTTGTAACCCGTGATTACGCTTAGCATAGCATTTGCAATGCGTCTTACTTGGTTCCAAACGAAGGCCTCACCAACTATCTCAAATCCAACAATTCTGTCATTACTTATCCAAGGCCGGCATGATTCAACCACTCGTATTGTGGAACGTCCGGTTTCTGTTCTACAGAAGTTCGCCCAGTCATGTTTTCCAACAAATTGTGAACATAGGTTAGTAAAATCCTCAAGATTTGGTTCAACCCATTTCTCCATACACTCCATCCTGTATCTGTACGTCCTGTATAAGGCCCTTCTTGGACTCCAATTTCTTCCAACTTCGTGAACGTCTATCAAGCTGATGGATTCTGGTATTTGGTGGCCGACAGCCTTCATGAAACCCACTGCTCCCATCGCTTTCCACCTCTCTTGTTCTAAATCGATGAAACCTCCATTCAGACGAACGTGGACCCCTGCATCTGTTCGACTGGCGAAAGCAACGGGCATTCTTTCGTTTGTCCACTTCAGTTTTTTCTTAAATACGTGCATAAATGTACCTTGAACAGTCTGCACATCAGGTTGAACTTGACTACCATGGAAACAGTCACCATAATGTCCGAACCGGAAGGCGATTCGCGCCTTCCCCATGATATTGCACCTCACTCATCGGATGATAGGACTTCAGCAGCATCTTCAGCAGAGTAACCCAGACCACCTACTGCCCAGACCAATGCTTGCCTCAACCATGGTTGAATCATTGGGTTATCGCGACCTTGTCCTACTCTTTCAATAGCATCAACAATTAATCTGCTTGCATCGAATAACGTGTCTTCTACAGGTATTTCATTTAATTCAGCCATTTTTTCTAGTCGCTGATATTCTTTGATTGCCATTGGGATTCTTCCACAGTCTAGGCAGAAATTTGCGAAAGAAGCGACATATTCTAGATTTTCTTCGTCAAGTTGCATCGCTTTCTTGTAAACTTGCATTATTTTTCCGGCAGGTACGTCTTCCTCCATATCCATGGATAGGCGCATGAAAGCAGCTTCCGCCCATCCATAATGGCCGACTGCATTGTCCGGTTCCGCTTCTCTGACTTTCTCAAATAATGCCATTGCTTCTGTAAATTGTCCACTCGATAGGGCCATGCCAGCCTGCTGGATTAGGTCGCTCATAGCGGGGCCTTACCAAACAGGTTTTTGAAACCTATGTGTCAATCTTGAGATTCTGCAATCTGGTCTTTTAATTCGTTTAAGATTCCAGATTGACTGTGTCTTTGATGCATTTCGTTAAGCAATTGTTCAATAGATTTCCAGTTTGTGATACAGAAGAAAGAGAATCTAGGATCGGGTAAGTCAATTTTTCTTGTTCTTTGGTATGTGACAAAAGCGAACATTTTCCTGAAAATATTCTTCGTTATTTGTCCCTCTCCATTGGCGGTCTCTGGAGTTGCACCACTGCCTGCAGAACCCACAGATACAGACATTGCATCTTCTCCAATACCTAGTTGGCTACCAGTGTCACAAATTATTGTATTATATCCAAACATCGCTCCCAACATGGTCCTTTGAGTCCTTATTTCGTTTATGTTATCGAATAAGATTCTTCTGCCATCGCCGGGAATGACCAAGTGTTGAGTAAAAATTACTCTGTGATTTGTAATTGCATAATGGAAACTCCTCTGATAAAAGATCGTAAACAGTGTAAACAGAGACGCCCAAACTATTCCAAATAGGGAATAACTGAAATCATCTAGTGGTATAAATCCAGAATCTTTACCCATTACCCATGCAATGAAGTCATCCAATCTCAGCACGGGTGGTGTAAATGCAACTATCAAGAGGAAAATAGTGGTCCATTTGCCACTGGTTGTTCCGTTGAGCATTCGGTTAAACCATGTTACGCTCAGCATTACTAGAACGAATCCAATTTCACCTATGTCGGACAATTCAATCAAGAATATCATAACTTTCACTAGAATGTTATCATCGCTACTAGCGTCCCAGTCGACCGCAAAGAGCATGTGTGCTCCTAGTATTACTAAAGCAATTACATACATAGGCAAGAATGCAAATAATGAAGGTTTGACGTCTTTTAAAATCTGTTCGTCACCCGTCAGCCTGAACTTTTCTCGAAGGGATTCGTTACTCGCTACAGCATCAGAATTTTTGTTGGTATCTGACATAGTTTCAGTATTTTCCGCAGTTTCAGGTGATAGTTCCTCATCGGACATAATTACCTCTCCTGATTGATAACGGAACATAGACGGTCATGAACCTTGTGGCTATTTTCTTAGTGAAGAAGGCCCCATGAGTGCTCAGCATTTCCGCGGATGGTCCCCCATTCACCTCTGGTTCTGACTCCTTTTTCATCATCAATTTCGAGTCTAGTCACTTCCAAAGGATACTCATTATAGGTCAAATGGGATTTCATTCCCCCTCTGGTTGGTTGGTCAAATGTCCAATGAGCTCTGGTAACTGCCTTCGCTTCAATTCTGATTTCAGTAACACCGTTCCACATGTGAACATGGAATGTTGGAAGTCCTAATTCATTGCAGGTCCTATCGACTTTTACTCTACTGAATTTTTCACTACGCCCCCGCGAAACATCATGGAATAGCCCACCCATTGAAAGCGGGTAATGTGTAAAATCTCTTTTTTTCCATTGCCGAGAGTCCTTCGCTGTCAGCGTAGGAGAAACGTGTGGTAAGAACCAATCTATGTATGAGCCATCATCAAAGTGGAGCATTCCCCAGAACCATGGAGGTGAAGGGGCTTGTACACACACCTTCTGAAAGTATGCTGAACCACTGGTTTTTCGCCCGTCAATAGTGCCATCACACAATGCTCCATGTAGGCGTGAGATGCCGTATCCCATACCCATCCCATATTCGGCTTGAGCAACTTTCATACTAGACATTGCATTATTCCAGGGGCGCATTTTCAGATCGAATTTTCCGTGTTCTGTATCCAAAATCAACCAGAATTCATTTTCCTCAGAGTTGAGACCCATCGAAAATTCTCTCTCCGTATGCGATGCAACTATNCCTCCCTTGTCATATGGCCAGTCTGGATGATTTTCTGATAAAACAATAATTCTGGATTCCTCCAGAATTAGAGGCTCAATCATTTGATCGCCATCATACCACCATGCGGCAACCATACCGTCCATCGCTATACCTCCATTTTCATCAAATCCGGGCCGCCCGACAGGTTTCCATTGGTATCCATTTACTTCAACAAGCGGGTTATCTTTAGTAGACCATAGGACCATCAATTGTTTTCCTGCAGGATTACCTTTCTCATCATCCAGCATTACTAGCCACCACCACCAATCCCATGTTAGGTGGTGAATTGGAGGTAAGTTTTGCAATTTCCACAGACTGGATAGTTCTCCAGTAAATCGTTCTGGTTGTGACATTAATTCACTTCCTTAGCCTTGAATATTGTTTGTCCAATAAACCATGCCATAACTCCTTGGAACACCAAAACAAGTGAAGAGATTACTAGTGCCAACCAAGTACTTACTCCAAGATTTGGNCTACCGCTAAACGCACTCAGCGGTTCGGCCCCNGGCAGAGGAGCATAGTCTACTTGTCCGAGCCAGTTCTCTTCCCCATGACCACCGCCCCAAAGGCCAATCTCCACCAGCTGCCAATTGTCTGGCCAACCTATGGCAGCACCTGCATCTACGATTATCATACCCCATCCTATTACGGACATATAACGAATTGAAGAATCTCCGCCTGTTAAAATTGCNACAAATGCCATGCCAAGTTCCCATGCAGCAAAAAGTATTGCGAGGATGACACCNTTTTTCCACACTATGCCAAAACCGCAAAATATTGTTCCATAAACAAGGGAGACAAGCATTGCAGACCAGGCGATTGACATCCATACTGGAATGTCCTGCCATCTAAAGAGGTCTTCTCCCGGTCCAGAGAATCCAGTGATTAAACACAAAGTAACACATACGACGAGAATGAAGGGCCAAGTAACTCCGACGTAACCAAGCATTCTGTAGAGCAGAACCTCTCCCCTGGATATTGGTTTTGCCAACATGTAGTGTATTGTACCTTCACTCATCTCCTCCCTTATCAATCCAGTAGCCAAAAACAATGGGAGGAATATTCCAAGCAGGTAGACAATTCCGAATTTACCAATTCCAAGTATGAATGCTCTATGTCCTGCTTCTTTGCCATATTTATCCTCATCTGGGTCTTCATCTACGTTTTGATCTTCAATGATAGTAACAGTTGAGTTCAGAGAGTCGACTATTACAACCACATCACATGGNATATTGTTGTCATTAGTATCCTGCTGACTTATTGTATCAAATCCGTTTAAGCAGTCTTTGTCGTCGTCCTCGCCAACATAATTCTCCCCGTCTTTCAGTTCATCCCAGTCGATATCATCTTCATTTATCCATTTTTCAGGAGGGTCTGGTTCTACATTTGCAGGAAAATCTTCNGCCACATTTGGATCNGTNCCATGAAACCTCTCTTGNCCATCNGGGTANCCATCACCGTCAGTATCTACAGAATCATTGTCATTATCGATAGCCTGAATCTCTGTATTCATTGCTTCGATGTAAAACAATAACACTAGCAACAATGCCACAACAGATGCTATCATGACCACCCATGTGGAAATCCTTGTCCGGTATTGTCGCATTGTAAACTCAGCAATCGCTGTTGATTTGCGGTCTAATCGAGACCAAATAGTATCCATCCTACTACTCATGTTGTACCTCCTGTAAGATACATCAGGATTGATTGTAAGTCATCGTCCGGGTTATCGATTGATGTTACCCGCCTCCCACTTTCTATGATGGTTTTGGGTAGTTTTTTATGGACCTCTCCTAGATGTTTGGTCTCAATTAACAATCGACCTTTATCTGCAAATGACATGCCAGTNACTTCATCAATTTTTATTATGCTTTTTGCTAATTCTCTTGGATCATCGCACTCAAGTGCTATTTTGTGAGGATGTTGGTCCAGCATTTCTCTAATGGCATGAGAGTTACCCAGCGCCAAAACTCGACCTTGATGAAGTATGACAATCTGTTCTGTTATCCGCTCTATTTCATGTAGTATGTGGCTAGAGACTAGAACAGTTCTACCCATAGCTCCNAGTTCCTTTATGACATTCATAATTGTTGTTCTTGCGAGTGGGTCACACCCTTGAAGTGGTTCATCTAAAATAATTAATTCCGGGTCATTAACCAAAGCATGTGCGATTTTTACTCTTTGGCGCATACCTTTNGAAAACTGACCGATTTTTTTGTGCATGACATCGGATAGCGATACGAATGATAGCACTCTATTTGCCTCACTGCTCGCTTCTTCTCTTGTCATACCGTGGAGTCTTGCAAAAGTAACAATGAAGTCAAAAGCAGTCATCCAATCATACATCTTTTCATGCTCAGGAACAAANCCAATCCGNGAGTATGGTGCTTGATTTTTCCAAGGGTCTGTTCCAAACAACCGAATNGCTCCAGAACTNGGTTTGACNTTACCCATCATCAATTTGAATAGTGTGGATTTTCCTGCTCCATTCATCCCTAGTATCCCGGTAACTCCCCCCGATATACCAAGGGAAACAGAATTTAGTGCGTTTATTCGTCCGTATGTCTTTGAGACCCTATCGAACATTATTACAGGAGTACCTTCGACTGGCTTCCATTGCTCGATTTCAGCTTTCCCATGCTGTGTCATGTCGGGCATCATTCTCGAGTCACCTCCATTGAAGACACCCTATTTGCAAGTAGGTAAAGAGCCAAACCATTGATNATTACGAGGGAAACTAAACTCCAAACCCAAGGATGCTGGTAGGTCATTTCTGTTCCAATTAGGGCCTGACAGACATGCGCAACAGAGTCGTAAGGCGANATAACGTAAAGTAGGCTTTTCTCAAATAGTTCATCAACAATTGCTGCGATTGATTTCGTCCCCATAAGTATGGCTACTAAGCCGATTGCTGGGAAAAACCGACCTCGAGAAATACTCGAGAGTGCTAATCCGATTGAGGTGTAGGTGAATGATAGAATTATTCCGCATAAAAAAGCGGCTAAAAACATAGGAAATGTATCGATAATCCAAGCCCAACCCTTACCCATAACCAGTATATCTACAAAGTAGTAGATGGCGAGTGTACCATTGATAATGAATAACAAGATAAGACCGACTGAAAGGAATTTCATGGCGGTGTAATCAAACCTGTTTATNGGTCTTGAAAAGTACAATGCACTGGTTCCATGAGATCTATCTTCTGATATAATCCCACCCACTAATAGGGCCGCAACTATTGGGTAATACAGTATGTTCCTTGGGAAAAAACCCACAACGTGCCCATACAAGTTGTCTCTACTAACACCCCAAATATCGTAAAGTGTTGGCTCGCCAATCATTCCAAACAATAAGGCCAGTGCTACATCTGTCATGGAAGCAATGACAACGAAAAATATGAAAAGTCGTGTTGGAATGTTCCAAGGCCTATGTCCTTTCTTGAAAATACCCAGTATGTGATGTCGCAAAATAGCCCAGTTACGCATCCAGCGAGGATTTAGCGTTCCCTCCCAAGGCTTGTAAATTTGCTCGAAAATTTGACCCTGTTTATTGGACGCAACTTGCGCAGTAGAACTTTCGTTTTCCGAATCTGCAGACCAAGCGGCTTGCATTTTTGTTTGACCAGTAACCGGTGTTTCAGCACCGTAAGCTTCTTTCTTTGACTCAGCTTTCTGAACTGGCTCGTTCACTACTTCTTCTGAGGTTGACATTTATGCCCCTCCTAGTAGATCTTCACTGCTCTTCACGTCTTGTCCCAACCGCTCCATGATAACCAAGAAGAGGTCTTCCAGAGTTGCTTCATGATCATGCATTCTTCTTATTTGAGTTCCAACGTCTGTCGCTGCTTGCAAGATGCTTGTGTATGTGTCATCCCCAACATGACCTATTCTCATCACACGCCCTTCTCTCCGAACTTTCATACCTCGATCTGTGAGTGTTTCTTCCATTTTTCCTGCTGAACCCCAAACGTGGATTTCAACCTCTTTATCAATGGCCTTTAAGTCCTCAATCTTACCTTGTGCTGCGAGTTTTCCTTTGTGCAAAAGGACAATATTATCGCAAACTCTCTCCACATCGTCCATAAGATGTGAGGCCATAAGAACAGATCTCTGGCCTTCGTTCACCGTGATTTCAAGCGTGTTCAACATAAATTCGCGAGCCTTTGCATCCAACCCATTACTTGGTTCGTCAGCAATAATCAGTTTAGGGTCATGAATTAAAGCACATGCCAATTTCGTAGCTTGCTTCATTCCGGTTGAAAAAGATGAAACCTCCCGATATCGTTGTTCGCCAAGTCCCACATAATCCAGGGCTTGGTGTGCCCTTTGTAGTGCGACATTTGGATTCATTCCAATCAACTCTCCGCTGTATTTTACTTGGTGGATTGCATCCATGTTGGGGTTAAGTGCATCATATTCTGGCATGTACCCGATATTCTGTCTGATAAGATTACCTTGGGTTCTAACGTCAAACCCGAGAACTTTTCCTTCACCTGATGTTAACTGAATTAGTCCCAAGATTGTCTTCAGGAAGGTAGATTTTCCAGCACCGTTCGGACCAAGTAAACCAGTCGAGCCTTTTGCAATTTTTATGTCGAGTGAATCCAGTGCAACATGTGGACCATAGGCTTTGGTCAAAGCCGTTGACTCGATAATCAACTCTTTGACCATGATGGTAAATGATAATACTGGGCTAATGAATTTGACCCCTTCAGGGGTGGCCTTCTCTGACTTTCACTGCTATACCTTTTGTAAAGGATTCAAATTCAGTAGGAGTTGCCTGTGCCCTCCCGATTGCGATTAGTTCGGCTTTTTCATTAACAATAATCACAGTCTCTCCCGGCCGAGTCCAGACATCACAAGCAGACACAAATCCATGCATGACATTCCTGCCTTTTCGAACGAAAGGCTCTGCATCGCTATCAACCACTATCCATGGTGGCCCCTCTCCCGCATGAAGACCGGAGTTATCTTGGTTGAAGCCGACCGGTGGGCCTCTTTTTCTCAAAGCGTGTATTTTTTTGGCACCTTCCAATGTTAGAGAAAGTCCCCCTTCTCCCAATCTTGGTGAAAATAGGTGATTTCCATAAGAATCGATTACGTTTCTGATTCTTCCAGTTCTGCTCATTACGAATGAAGAATCTTTGCAAATCTTTGTTGCATCTTGATAACTTAGGTTGTACAGGACGCATAATTTATCAATAATTTGAGTACGTTTTCTGGTTTCAGAACTCTTTTCTCGCGGTTCAATAGATAAAATTTCGAATACACGATTGTGGATGTCATCAGTGTTCGAAATATCGATTGGAATTAATTTACGTCCCGTTATTCCCAGAAGTCCTAATTCTTCTTGGACAAGTCCAAAATCTGGCTTAGTTTTTTCTAACCAATTCGGTCCTTCAATATGAGCCCATGGATTCAAATCTTCTAATCCGAACGGAAGTATTCCCAAAGGGGTTTGAACGAAAATTTCGTGTTCGGTTTCTGCTAATCTGTCAACCAAATCACCTATTTTATCTCGCCACGGGGGGGTCGTACCGTAAAATAATATCACATCACCATTCTTTTGTGATCTCCACCTGGAACGGAGTTTCCTTCTCGCCATCTCAATATGAGGTCTGTTCAAGGTGTCATTTCCACCCCAAGGTTCCCCACCGTTTCTGGGAGTAGATTGTGCGTTAACTAACCAGTCCCAGTTTTCTTCCCATCTTCCCTGCTCTTGACCAGTTTCTTGGGAAGCATTAGTTTCGTCTAGAATCAATGGTTCGATTTTTGATTTTGATGGGTTCGTTGTCAACCATAAGAATGCTTCACGCAATGCTGGGTGTTCATGGCTTCTTTTCTCGGCTAATCTCCAAATTGTTCCGCTCCTAATTGCTTGGCGACATCTAGAGAGTTCTTGCAGCGTGACCTCAAGGTTGAATTTGGATATCAACATTGTTCTGTCTTCCCTACTCATTTCCCTCACTTCAGAAGGAGAGAAACTAGATACTGACGGCATAATAATTGGCCATTCTTCTAATTCAGATAGTTTTTCAGTCCCCCAAGGCGTCAACAGTCTTCCATCCCTCGCAAATAGGGCATAAGCTGCAGAATCGAATAAATCTGCGCCCATAGCAACCAGCATTGGGAAAAGCATGGGATGTCCACATCCAAACATATGAACAGGGCGATTGGGCGTCAGATTCGACTTAGATGCTAGCATGATTTTTGCGAGTTGGGTATACTTTTGTTTCTCCATTACTGGGACAATGCCACCAATTGGATGTATGCTGAAGTTAAGTTCACTCATACCTTTGGCACTTTTCGCCCTCAATTCAGGGTAAATCCCCCCTTGTATCGGTCCATTCAACATGAGATTATCAGATATAACAACAGATTTTTCTCCCCTTTTTATGGTTTCATTAACAGCATCTTCGACTTGTGAATAGGTCATGTCAGGGCGAGTGAAAATATCCAATATTGTTGCAACGTCGACTCCTATTTTCTCTTGAAATTTTACAATTTCCTCTATTCCAACATCGACATCGCCATAAACATACGACTGAAATGTCCCTGAATCTGTCATAACCATTCCAGGATAGTCTAAAAGTGCGTGCACACCTTTAGACATTGCAATTTTTTTCAATTTATCATGCTTCCAAATCACATAAGAATTGGTTATGACGGCTTCGATACCATACTTGTCCCACATTTCTCGCGGTTCTATTGTTCTAATGTTTGGGTTGATGACCGGTAGTAGACAAGGGGTTTGAACAATACCGTGTTTGGTGTGTATTTTCCCAAGCCGTGCTTGCCCGTCGCGGTTTGTGATCTCAAATTTGCCCAAATCCTGGTCTCGGCATGCTTGCGGGTTATCTCGTTTACCAGTCTGCCACTTCATAGAAACACCTCACTCATACAAAGTCAACTTTTCCATGGGCCAAGATAAATTCCCTACCAAGTTCGTCAAATGTGTCAAGAAGGCTTGAACAAAAACTGATTTTTGAAATCTCTTTGTCTGATTCTAAGTCATTTTTCACACCTTCAAGCGTACCGGGGGCAGCACCACATGATAGACAAGCACCGGTGAGATCTAAAACAATGTGGAAGCCATCTGCTTTTTGTTGGGAGTCAGTAATTGCGATACCTCCTCCATGCCCATCTAATGCTGCTCTTACCTGTCCTAATCGCGCTAGAAGTGCCGGTACCATGTCATCCACTTCAGTCAAAGATTTGTTGCGCAGTAATTCATCTTGCATAGGGTCCGAATTCTCAGCAATTCTGCGATTAGCTTCGACCTCCATAGCAGCCGCCGCTTCGCGTCGGTATTGCTCTAGAATGTCGTCATCCATAACATTCCGTCAAGTAATGTCTTCATGAAACCTCGCTTTCTATTGGCTGAAGGCCGTACAGTCATTGATAAAGGTGAAACTACAGGAAGTAACATGGGGGGCGAGTTGTTGACTATCAACAACCTACACGTGAGTGTAGAAGATAAAGAGATAATCAAAGGGTTATCTCTCACTATCAAAACAGGAGAAATCCACGCAATAATGGGGCGCAATGGCTCAGGTAAATCCACTCTAGCAAATGTGATTATGGGGCATCCATCCTTTGAAATAACATCGGGCTCGATTGAATTTAACGGAACACCTATTGACGAATTGGAAGTATTTGAAAGAGCGAGAGCAGGGATGTTCCTCTCGTTTCAGTATCCCTCGACAATTCCGGGGGTGCAAGTTGGAACTTTCCTAAGAAAGTCAGTTACTTCTGTACGAGGCGAGAATGCTCCTAGCGCAAGAGAGTTTAGAAAAGAACTGAAAAGTCACATGGAATCATTGAATATGGACAAGTCATTTTTGTCAAGGTATGTAAACGATGGATTCAGTGGCGGGGAGAAAAAGCGATTAGAGATTCTACAGATGCTGTTGTTGAACCCATGTCTTGCTTTACTCGATGAGACCGATTCCGGACTAGATATTGATGCTCTTAGGGTTGTTGCAGATGGAATAAATAGCATAACTTCGACTGCGGGATGCCTATTAATCACACACTACCAGAGACTGTTAGACCATGTCAAACCAGACTTTGTGCACGTTATGATAGACGGAAAAATTGTCAAAACAGGAGGTGCCGATTTAGCCGGTCACTTGGAAGCAAGAGGCTACGATTGGCTGGAGGCTTGAGGTGAGAGTTATGTCAGATGAATCCGCAAGAGAAGCAGTAGGAGATTACCGATATGGTTTCCATGACCCAGAGAATGCAACAATTAGATTCGACAAGGGTTTGTCGGAACAAGTTGTCAGAGATATATCAGAACTCAAAAATGAACCAGAATGGATGACAGATATCAGAGTCAAGGCTTATCGTCGCTTTATGGAGATGCCAATGCCAACATGGGGTAATAGCGAAATGCTAAATCAAATTGATTTCGAAGCAGTCACTTACTTCCTGCGTTCATCAGATCGCACCGAAAGAGATTGGGAAGAAGTGCCTGAGGACATAAAAAACACATTCGATAAATTAGGTATTCCGGAAGCAGAACAAAAGTGGTTAGGTGGAGTTACCGCACAATATGAATCAGGAGCCGTTTACCACTCGATAAGAGAGGATTTAGAAGAACAAGGTGTCATCTTTTTAGACATGGATTCCGGCCTGAAAGAATATCCTGAAATTGTGAAGGAATACTTTGGCACAGTTATTCCTGCCTCAGATAATAAGTTCTCAGCCCTTAACACAGCGGTTTGGTCTGGGGGCTCCTTCATATACGTGCCAAAAGGAGTACACGTAGAAATGCCAGTTCAAGCATATTTCAGGATAAATGCAAAAAATATGGGTCAGTTTGAAAGAACCTTAATCATAGCTGATGAGGGCTCATCCCTACAATATGTAGAAGGATGTACTGCTCCAACATACTCTACAGAATCTCTTCATTCTGCGGTTGTGGAATTGATTGCGATGAAAGGAGCTAAAATTAGGTATTCAACAGTCCAAAATTGGTCCGCTAACGTCTATAATTTAGTCACAAAAAGGGGCGTAGCATACGACGATGCAACTATAGAGTGGGTAGATGGAAACATTGGATCAAAATTAACCATGAAGTATCCCGCAGTATTACTCAAAGGCGAAGGCGCTCATGCTGAAGTAATCTCCGTAGCTTACGCTGGAAAAGGGCAGCATCAAGATGCTGGAGCGAAAGTACACCATCTCGCTCCAAATACGACGTCAAATATTTTGTCCAAATCAATATCTAAAAACGGCGGGAGATCGACCTATCGTGGAATATTGCAGGTAACGCCTAAATCACACGGATGCAGGTCAAAAGTAATTTGTGACGCACTGATGCTAGA